>JBFYUA010000159.1:0-5688 GCA_041300305.1 Dehalococcoidia bacterium
TAGTGCGCAGCTTCAGAGGCATAGTCTATGACTGGTGCCTTCCAGGCAGCAAGTTCGATCTAGAAGAAGCAGGAGAAGACGTGCTGAAAATATTAATCAGCGGTTTGCAGATTACAATTAATCCCGTATCAAGACCGAAAAATCATCAGGCAAGGAGAAAACCAAATGAATGAAGATATACTTGAAAAATGGTTGAAAATTAAAAACTCTATGACACCGGAGATCAAACCGGAGAAGTGCGGACTCCTCATCATCGATATGCAGGAATACCAGGTGAGAAAGAATTGGACTGCCTATAAATTGGCCAACGCCATGGTTCCGGGCCTGCTGGATTATTTCATGCATCAGACAGAGACTATTGTAGAGCCGAACATTAAGAAACTGGTTGATTTTTTCAGGAACAACAATCTTAAGGTAATCTACACCATGTATTCATCCTTTCAAAAAGAAGGCGCTGATTTACCTGCCAGGCAAAGAGCTTTAAATAGCCTGGCAGTGCAACAGTACCAGGAAGCAGTTTTTCCACATAAGGACCATCCAGGTTCCAGGATCATAGACGCGCTGAAACCCCGGGAAAGCGAACTTGTCGTGGTTAAGAATACCAGTGGTGTATTCACAACCACCAAACTGGAATTCTATCTGCGGAACATGGGGATAGAACAGTTATTCGTCACCGGCGTGGTCACCAACCAGTGTGTGGAAGGAGCGGCCAGGACTGCCAGTGAACTTGGCTTTGATGTTTTCATGATATCTGATGCCTGTGCCGCATGGAGTCCGGAAATCCATAATAATAGCTTGCAATCATTTGCACTCTTATTCGGCTATGTTATGACTACCGAAGAAGCTTTGGCCCGGTTTAGTGAAAAGCTCATCCGGTAGCGATCATTGATATCAGGCGAAGCGGCTATAACCTCGTTATGCATTTGCTGACCGCCATAAATCCTGGTAGCAGAACGCTCTTTCCTTCAACTCTTTTTTCAGGGCCATTGCCACACTCCAGTCCAGGGAGGACAGTTCACGAATATGCGAATTTGTTTCCTCATCAGGTGAAAGGGAATATGTTACCAGGCCGTGGCCGTCTAGCCAATGCGCCAGTATGCCTCTTTCAACCAATGCCATCAGTGCGTTGCCCAGGTCGATGGCAGAAATTCGAAATGCCTGGGTGATAACATAGAAGCTCAACTTAGCCTTCGGGTGCTGTCCCATAAAACGGAGCAGGTCGAACTCTATCTCGCTGCACTTATTATCGGATAGGAATGATAAAAGACCGCCTTTCACCTTTGATTTTTCCATATACTCAATTACCATGTCTATTTTTTCCTATTTTTACTTCGCAATATATATAACGATTTTTAATAAACACAGTTTAGCAACCGGATGTAAATTTTTTGTTAAGGAATTATGAAGAATCAATGAAGTTTGCCACCTCGCCACGCAGGCCCGGCCGTGGTAAGCTATGGAAAGCCCGTAATTAACAGAGGAGGGTCCAAATGGAAAACGGCGTATTAGTAGCTTATGCCTCGAAACATGGAATGACTGCGGAGATCGCCGCAAAGATAGGGGAAACGCTCCGGCAATCCGGCCTGCAGGCTGATGTAATGCCGGTGAAAAATATCAGGGACCTGGCGACATACAAAGCCGTCGTGCTGGGAAGCGCGGTTTACATAGCGATGTGGAGGAAGGAGATGGTTAAATTCCTCCAGGAAAACGAAGTGGCGCTGTCAGAGCGGCCGCTGTGGGTATTTTCCAGCGGTCCGCTGGGCGAAGGCGACCCGCTGGAATTGTTGCATGGCTGGCGCTTCCCCGAGGCGCAAAGGCCCCTGGTCGAGCGCATCACGCCCCGCGAAATCGCGGTCTTCCACGGCGCCATCGATCTAAAGAAGATGACCCTTTTTGAGAAATGGGTGCTCAAGAGGGTAAAGGCCGGGACGGGTGATTTCCGTGACTGGGAGGCAATCACCAGGTGGGCTGCCGATGTCGCTGACGAATTAAATAAATAGTGCCGTCGCCGATAGTGGTCACGATTGAATTGTTGCCCGCCACGTGCCATACCTGTTCAGAGCCGCCAGGCACTTTACACAAATGGCCGCCGAGGGAAAGACGGGGACGGAGTGAGCTTCGAGCCACGTAATTAAATTGTTATCAAATCGAAGCATTTCGGGAGGCCAGATGGCCAGGGGTTTGCCCTTGTGTGCGGCTGCCAGGAAGGGCGGGCAAAATCTCTCGGGATCGATAGGAAAGATATTGGGGGGCAGTTGGACGGCTATGCAATCTACACTGTCATCATCGGCCATAGCTTCGATAAAGGCGCCGTGGTTGTTGTTGAAGGAGCTGAATGTGTAGATAATGCCAAAGTCGTAAGGGTTGAGCGCTATCTCCCAGGCAGGGAAGGTCTTGCGCAGCCGTTCGTAGCTTGATTGCCCCGGCCGGGCCATGCGCAGGCCGTTTTGATAAACAGTGTCCGTGGCCAGCACAGCCTCACCGCCCGGGAAGGTAGCAATGGCGATGCGGTTACCTTTGGGGACCGGGAGGTAGGAAAAAGCCTTGGCCAGATACAAGAAATCATCCAGCGTATCGGCCTTGATGGCCCCGGCCTGTTTCATGGCAGATTCAAATACGATATCGCTACCTTTAACCAGCGACCCGGTATGCGACATGGCCGCCTTTGCGCCGGCCTCGGTCCGGCCGCCCTTTAAAACAATGACGGGTTTGCGGGGTGTGGTCTCCCTGAGAAGTTCAAAAAACCTGCGCCCCCCGCCTTTGATGCTTTCAAGGTGAAGGCAGATAACTTTGGTCTCAGGGTCCCGGGCCAGGTACTCCAGGGCATCGACCTCGTTGATATCCATTTTATTGCCGAGGTCGATTAGTTTGGCAACCCCGAGATGGAAATCCATCATCATCCAGTTGAAGCGGGGCTCGTACATGCCCGATTGGAAGATGAAGGAGACGTTGCCGGAGGGCAGGGCGGACCTGCTGAAGAAGCTGATGGCGAGGTTATTGGCGCTGTTGATAGGGCTGAGGGCATTGGGACCAATGGCCCTGATGCCCTTTTCTTTTAATATCCAGGCTATCTCGTCCTGGATCTTCTTGCCTTCCTCGCCGATCTCGGAGAAGCCCCCGGTGACCATAACAATGCCGCCGATTTTATCGCCGGGCAGGTTTTTGACGATTTCGAGGACGTTGCGCGCGGCCACGGAGATGACGACCAGGTCGACGTATTCGCCTATATCATTGAGTGTCTTGAATGTTTTAATGCCGAAGACTTCGTCCTGGTTGGGATTCACAGGGTGGATTTTGCCTTTGTAGCCGAGGTTGACCAGGTTCTCCACCAGGTGGTAGTTTACGGCCAATTTATTCGGCGTGGCGCCGATGACGGCAACGCTTTCCGGGTAAAGGAAGCGGTGCAGAAAGTGGTTTTGCATTCGGATTATGACCGCAGAGTTGCGCCGAGTTCTTTGGATAGACGTTCCAGGATGCGCTGCTGGACCTTATCGACTTCTTCGTCCTTGAGGGTTTGACCGGCGGACTGGTAGGTGAGCCGGAAGGCCAGCGACTTCTTGCCTTCAGGCACCTGCTTGCCTTCGTAAAGGTCGAACAGCTGCATATCTGCCACCAGGCTGAAGGCCTTAACTATGTCAACGATCTTTTGATAGGCGGCCGCCGCATCTACAAGAATTGCAACATCGCGCGTTATGGCGGGATATTTGGAAAGCGCTTTGTATACCAGCGGCTTGGAGGATAATGTGAGCAGCATGTCCACATCAAGCTCAAACAAAATAGCCGGTTCGGCTATATCAAAGTTCTTGAGAACGGCCGGGTGGACCTCACCGATCACGCCGAGCTTAGCGGCGCCAACCATGATATCGGCGCTTTTAGCGCTGTTTAGAGTGGCGTCATTACCCTGCAAATAACCGGCCCGTACGCCGAAGCGGTCCAGCAGGGCCTCGATGATCCCCTTCACAAAATAGAAGTCGGCCTGCCGCGGCTTGGACTGCCAATAGACTACGGGTGTGACGGTATCAACCAGGCCGCAGAGTATCTCGTTTTCACGGGGAAGGTCGCCGGCACGCGGTATGAAGACCTTGGCGACCTCGAAAAGGCGGATATTGCCCTCACGGGCCCGCTGGTTGCGGGCAAGCACAGACAGCACGCCCATGCGCAGGCTGGTGCGCAGGTATTCAAGTTCGCGGCTCATCGGGTTGGCTATCCTGAGCATATCGACAGGCCCAACAGCAGGCGCAGAAGATAGCCTCTGCATTGTCTCGGGATTAGTCAGCGGGTAGGTGATTATCTCCTGGAACCCGGCTGCGGCCATCATCTCCCTGAGTTCCTGCCGGAAAGACACGATCGGGGCGCTGACGCCGCACGGCAGTGAGGCGCTCAACATGGTCTCAGGTATTTTGTCGTAACCGGTGATGCGGGCGACCTCTTCCACCAGGTCGGCGCTACAATTTATGTCGTTGCGCCACCACGGGTCGTCCACCAGAATATTATTGGTATCGCCTTTCCTGCATTGCAGGCCCAGCAATTCCAGGCATTCCTTTATCCTGTCAAGATCCAGGTCGATGCCCAGCAGCCGCTTCACGTCGTGCCCGCTCACCTCTACCGGCTTGCCGGCCTTTTTACCGGGGTAAACGTCGATAATGCCCTTCGCCACTTTGCCGCCGCCGAGCTGCGCAATCAACTGTGTGGCCCTCTTCACGGCCATGATGGCAAGGCCGGGGTTGAGGCCCTTCTCGAACCTGGCAGAGGCCTCGCTGCCCAGTTTAAGCTCCTGGCTGCCGTGGTGTATGGCGGCCTGGTTGAAGTTGGCGGATTCCAGCAAAATGGAGGTTGTGAATTCCCTGACCTCTGAACTGAGGCCGCCCATAACACCGGCCACCGCTACCGGGCGCTCCGCGTCGGCGATCAGCAATATGTTGTCGTCGAACTTGCGCTCCTGCTCGTCGAGGGTATACATGGTCTCGCCTTCGGCGGCGCGCCGCACGATTATCTTGTTTCCCCTGACCTGTTTGTAGTCAAAGGAATGCAGCGGCTGCCCGAACTCCAGCATCACGTAGTTGGTTACATCCACTATATTATTGATAGGGCGGGCGCCGCAGGCGGCCAGCCTGTCCTGCATCCAGAGGGGAGACGGGCCGATGGTGATGCCCTCGATGACCGTCGCGCAATACCTGGGGCACAACTCCGGCGCCTCTATCTCCACCGAGGCGTACGATTCAACAGCCCTGTCCGATTCCGGGTAGCCCAGGTCAGGCAGACGGAAAGGCTTGCATGTAAGGGCAGCTACCTCGCGTGCTATCCCCATCACTGAAAGGCAGTCCGCCCGGTTGGGGGTGATATCTATATCAAATATGGCATCGCCCAGGTAGTCCGTGAGCGGCCTGCCCACCTCGAAATCGGCAGGCAGCGCCAGGATGCCCTGGTGATTTTCAGACATGCCCAGTTCCTTCTCGGAACATATCATGCCCGAAGACTCCACGCCACGGATTTTAGCCGGTTTGAGCACCTCGCTTTTACCTGTATGGCCGTCGATCAGCCTGGCCCCCGCAAAGGCAAAGGCTATTTTATCGCCGATTACCAGGTTGGGCGCGCCGCAGACCACCGTCTGGCTGCCCTTGCCCATATCAACCGTGGCCAGCCTCAGGCGGTCGGCATTGGGATGGGGGTTAATCTCGAGTATTTCGC
>JBFYUA010000188.1:0-5183 GCA_041300305.1 Dehalococcoidia bacterium
CAATATGAGCTACTGCAAACCCCAGTTGGGATATTTCACGCAGATCTGCCGGCTGATAAATGTGAAGCCGGAGGAATGCCTGATGGTTGGGGACGACCCGGCCAATGATATGGTGGCTGCCAGGACCGGTATGAAGACCTACCAGGCGACGGACAGCCGCGCATACTCGCAGAAACCGCTCGCGATCAGCAAAAATGTCATAGGCAATAACCTTAACGGCATACCTGCCCCCGATTTCAGCGGACCACTGGCAGACGTGCCGGAAGCGGTTAATTCGCTGCTTCAACAGTGAGGAAATCCCCGGATTGGCAATTGATGCCCGTCCGTCATTGGTGTATAGTAGTCAGCGGTTTGCAGATATGCACTCAGGCGGTGCGACTTTAAGGAGGCGAGATGGTTGAAGACTATGCAGAGAAGAGTTTCTGGCTGGGCAACTCGGGAGAGTACAAGGAAAATTCCCCCCTGGACAGCGACCTGAAATGTGATGTGGCCATAGCCGGCGGCGGATTTGCCGGTATCGCAACTGCTTATTACCTGAAAAAGGCGCAGCCTTCGCTGACGGTGGCCGTGCTGGAGGGGTGGGTGATAGGATGGGGCGCATCGGGGCGCAACGCTGGATTTGCCATGACCACCTTCGGGCTGATGATGTCCATCACCAAAATGCTCTTCGGAGCCGAGAAGACCAAACAGTCCCACCGCTACATGGAGAGGGCGGTCGATATAGTGGGCGAACTGGTAGCCGAGCACAAGCTGGAATGTGACTACGAGAGGCCGGGCTTCCTGCGTATAGCCACCACCCCGGCTTACGTCAAGCGCATCAAGGAAGAGGTTCACCTGGTCAGGGAACTCGGGCTGATGGGCGTGGACTGGATCGAGGAGGACGAGGTGCGAAAGCGGGTCAAATCCCCCCTTTACCTGGGCGCCTGGTGGGAGCCGCGCTGCGCGCTGGTCAACCCGGCCAAACTGGCCCGCGAGATGAAGCGGGTGGCCCTCAAGTACGGCGCGGAGGTCTATGAACGCACACCGGTGATGGAGATCAAGCGTTCGCCGCAGAGCTTCACTCTCAAGACGCCCAGGGCCACAGTCAGCGCGGACAAGATAGTGCTGGCCACCAACGCTTATTCGCTGGCCATTCCCGGGCTGAATGCCATGCAGCAGCCGGTCTGGACCTATATCGTGCTCACCGAACCGCTCAGCAAAGCGCAGATGGATGAGATGGGCTGGCAGGGGCGCGAGGGCATAGAGGATTACCGCAACATGGTGCACTATTACCGTCTCACGCCGGATAACCGCCTGCTGATGGGCGGCCGCGATATCGCCCTGACCTACGGCGCCAATATGGATAAGGACATGGACCCTAAAATATTCGCCCGGCTTGAGCAGGACATCGTTGATTTTTACCCCTGCCTTAAGGGTTTGAAGATAACGCACCGCTGGGGCGGTCCGGTCTCGGTGCCGATGGACATGGTGCCGGCGCTGGGGTACCTGGATGATAAGCGGGCCGTTTACAGCCTGGGCTGCATGGGGCACGGTGTGTCACTCACCCACCTCAATGGAGAGGTGATGGCCGACCTGCTGCTGGAGCGCAAGTCGGAGTGGACCGAGTGCTTCCCGGTCAACCGCAAGGTTTTCAAGTGGCCGCCGGAGCCCATCAGGTTCGTGGGCGAGAAGGTCCTTCTCGGCTACCTGCACGCGGAAGATTCCTGGCTGGAGCGCAAAGGGCTGGGCCCGGCAAAAAAGTAGCCGCATGACAGCCTCTGCCCGACGTGCTAAAATCGTCCGGCCATAATCAGCCGGCCCAGCGCGTCCGGCTGAAGGTTTGAGAACGATATGGAACCCGTCTTAATACGCGTCTTCCTGCTGATACTGGTGCTGGTTTTTGCCCATACCATCGAGACGGTGCTGGGTTTCGGCGCCACCATTATCACCCTGGCTCTGGGCATCTACATTTTTCCGCTGGATACGATGCTGCCGGTGCTGGTGATTCTCGGGCTGCTGCAAAGCCTGTGGCTGGTGGTGCGCTGGTTCCGTTATATCAGGTGGAGGGTGCTGCTGCTCAATATACTGCCGGCGGTGGCGGCCGGCATGGCCGTCGGCATCTACTACAGGACCCTGGTGGCCGACTACAAGCAGCTTATCGTCCTGCTGGGCATTTTCATCATGGCTGCCTCGCTGCTGGAGATAATAATGATCTACAGGACGCGCGCGGCCGGCGGAAGCCTGCCGTGGTACCTGGGCTGGCCGATATTAATAACGGGTGGCATCGCCCACGGCATTTATGCCATGGGCGGACCGCTGATCGTCTACTATTCCAGCCGCGAACTGAAAGAGCCGTTAGAGTTCAGGGCGACCATCTCCATGCTCTGGCTGATGCTGGCGGTCATACTGTTCATCAACCTTTTTTCCATCGGGCAGATCAACACTACCACCATTGCCACTACGGGCATCGTGCTGCCGGGCCTCATACTGGGCATCTTCTTCGGCAGCCGTATTAAATTCCGGGCGCTGCCTTTTAAGGTGCTTCTTTACGCATTGCTTTTCGTGGCCGGGTTGCTGCTGCTCTTTCAGCCCTGATGGAGGAAAAAGGGCAGGGGCCAATTCTTGCTACAATATAATGGTTTAAGCACACGTGACGATGATTAGCGATGAGTAAAGATGCACGCAAACTGGTGCCGGCCGGCCTGGCCTACATAGCGGATAATATCAACGGCAAGGACAACATCCTCGGTTTGCCCCGCGGGGCCAAGTCCCTATGGGCGGGTGGGTTGGAGTTCTCAGCGGACACCACAAGCATATTTTTCGCCGGGTGTGGTTACCAGTACTCATCGATGCTGGAGCCCCTGGTAAAGCTGGTCAGGACCGCCGACCGCATGTCCATCGACCCCGCACTGCCGGTCATGCTGGCAGGAGTTCCCAGGAAGCTGGGTGTCGACGTGGCCGGGCTTTACACTAAAGTGATGTCACAGGGCGAAGGCAACGATGCGGACGTATTACGCGACGTGGTAAAGGTACTGAAATCGTTGGGGATGGACTTTGGCTACCTCGGCGAGGATGAACCGTGCTGTGGCGCCCCGCTTTACCACACGGGACTGCAAAAGGAATTTGCCGCCAATGCCCAAAAGGCCTACGCAAAGTTCAAGCAAAGAGGTGTGAAAAAGATAATCGGCATAATCCCGTCCTGCACCCATGCGCTGCGCAACCTTTTTACCACCTGTGTTCCCGGCTATGATATCGAGGTCAGGCATTTCATCGAGGTCGTGGCGGAGAAGATCAGGCCCGGTCAGTTCAAGTACCCCGAAAAGGTTAAAATAGCCTATCATGACCCCTGCCAGCTCGGCCGCTATATGGGCATCCTCGAACAGCCACGGCAGGCGCTAAAAGCGGTGGAGAACGTCGAACTGGTCGAGCCGGAATGGACGGCCGGCGAGTGGTCGACCTGCTGCGGAGGGGGAGGAGGATTTGAGGTCGTCTTCCCCGATATGAGCCAGACCCTGGCCATGGGCAGGGTAAATGAGCTGGCCGAAACCGGGGCCGATATTATCACCACCCAGTGTCCGGGCTGTCTGATGCAGCTCAAAAGCGGCCTGAAAGAGCTGAAAAAAGATAACGTTGAGGTCATGGACCTGGCCAGCCTGCTGGCGCGGTCTTTATCAGGATGAACACAATTTAAGAACAAAAATTAATAATGTCATCGCGAGGAGCGTAGCGAAGTGGCGATCTAAAAGATTGCTTCGCTTCGCTCGCAATGACATGATGGGGAATCATGTCCATATCAAAAGACTACAGGAAAGAATTGCGGGACGCCGCCGGGAGCGGGCGCATCCGCATGGCCCTGGCCCGCGCTATCAAGAGCTACAGGATGAACACAAATAATGCTCTAAAGAAATTTCCACATACAGTAAAAATGGCCGAAGACGTCAGGCTGATCAAGGAAAAGGCTGTTCAAAATATGTCTGCGCTGGCCAAAAAGGCCGGGCAAAACATCGAGGAGAACAAAGGGAAATACTACATCGCGAAAACGGCCGAAGACGCACTGAACATAATTGGTGGACTGGTTGGAGCGGGCAAATTAGTGGTCAAGGCCAAGAGCATGACCTGCGACGAAGTGGGACTGCGGGAGCACCTCGAGCAGGCAGGCAACGAAGTTTACGAGACCGATTTAGGGGAGTTCATTATCCAGAAGCTCGGCCAGCGCCCCATGCATATCCTCTCGCCCGCCATACACGTTCCGCGCGAGGACGTGGCCAGGCTTTTTTCGGACATCACCGGCCAGGACCTGCCGGCGGACATCGATAAGCTGGTGGCCACGGCGCGCGAACTTCTCAGGGATAAATTCTTCAAAGCAGAGGTCGGCATCAGCAGCGCTAACGTGGTGGCCGCCGATACAGGAACGCTGTTCCTCATCGAGAATGAGGGCAATATCCGACTGGCTACCGGCGCACCGCCCCTGCATATCGCCCTTGTCGGCATGGAAAAACTGGTGCCCACGCTGGAAGAGGCCTTCAAGGTCTCGGAGGTCACCTGGCGCTATGCCAATTATACCGTCCCATCGTACGTTAGCATGATATCCGGCCCCAGTAAGACGGGTGATATTGAGAAAGTGACTACCTACGGCGTTCACGGCCCCAGGGAGTTCCACGTTATCTTCCTGGATGACGGCAGGACGCACCTGGCTAAAGACCCCGTGCTGCGGCAGGCGCTCTACTGCCTGCGCTGCGGCGGATGCCTTTATGAGTGCCCGGTATTCGGCCTGACGGCCGGATACTTCGGAGACAAGTATTTCGCCGGCATCGGCGCGGTCTGGGCCAAAGAAGTGACCAAAAATATGGAGAAGGCGTCGTCGATGGCCTACACCTGCCTGACCTGCGGCAGGTGCAAGGTCAGATGCCCCATGAAAATCGATGTGCCGGAGATGATACTGGCCATGCGCAGGTCGATAGCCGAGGGATAGGAGGCTATTGAGGGCGCGGCCAAAAATATTATTGCGAGGAACCCGCAGGCGACGAAGCAATCTGTGCCGCAAAAAGTGGAAAAAGAAATGAACTGTGATTTCGATAACATCATCGACCGACGGGGTTCCGGCTGCATCAAGTGGGACTTCATGTCCAAGTATTTCCAGGCCGATGACCTGGTGCCGATGTGGGTGGCCGATATGGATTTCAAAGCGCCGCCCGAGGTCGTAG
>JBFYUA010000206.1:0-3177 GCA_041300305.1 Dehalococcoidia bacterium
TTCACTTCCCAGCAGGCCGTTGAGTACGGTTTGATAGACGACATCCTGGCGCCGTCAGCTAAGAAAGATAAGAAATAGAACGGTTTTATACCCGGCAGGCAACAAAGACGGCGGGGTCACGCGCGTCCCGCCGTCTTTTTTAATTCCCCGCTTTCGCATCCTGGATTTCAAGTTCAATCTCACGGGTCAGCTCATGGGCTGGTATGGGCCGGCCTTCCGCGTCGAGCAGCGAATTACCGCTGATCACGATTTTGCCCGAACTGAAAGCCCTTAAAGTGTGCAGTATCAATGGTATCTCGCGTTCGAAGCCGTTTTGTCTGATAAGTTTAAATAGCTCATTCTCCTGGCCGTCCTGCGCCTTAATCTCGTCGAGCGGGCGCCTGCCTGCGGCAGCCCACAGCGTGTCGAATCCCGGGCCTTTGATCGGGTAGCGGCAGAATGAGATGACCGGCCCGCGGTCCAGTTCAGGTGTAACCAGGTGCATCATGATGCCGGATTGGGCGGCGTTTTCTTCAATAAGCTGCCAGATGACCTCCTGCCAGGTGCCCCTCGGGCCGTCAGGCAACGCGGGATGAAGGTTGATCATGCTGTACCGCTCGCACATCTCCGGCCCGGCAATCAGCATGTATCCTGCCAGCAAGCACAGTTTACAGTCGAAATTTTTGAGTTTGGCCATTACCTGCCGGTCATACTCCAGCCGCCACCCGGGCAGCTTACCGTCTTTAGCGCCTACCGATTGCCCGTAGTCCCCGGCAAATTTTTTCACAGAAACGCAAATCAGTGGAATCCGGTAATCGTTGACCTGGTGAATGAAAAGGTCGGTATTCTTTGATTCCCCCGGTTCACGGCTGCAGAAAACAAAGTCAATCTGAGCGTCGAGCTGACCTGTCCTGATCTTTTCAACTACTGAATTGAGCAGTATCCTGGAGCTGTTGCCTCGCGCGGTGGAGAACCAGCCGATATGCAGCATGTTCATCCCTGGCGGCTGCTGAGTTTGCGGAACCTGGCAGCAGAGCTGATGATATGTATCAGGGGGCTCGATTTCCTGCCGTGCAGCCTGGCAGAGGCCAGTGAGCGCAGGAACTCCTCCCCGGTTGTGAAGCCGTCCATCTCCACGCAAACGCAGCCTATCTCGGACGGACTGTGCCCGTCGGAACCGTAGCTGATGACCTTGTTGTGCGCGGCGGCGAAGGCGCGCGCCTTTTTTTCAGCGCCCGGGAACAGGCTGCGGGAATTGAAAACCTCGATGATATCGATTTGGCCGGCTATGGATTCAAGCATCTTGAGGTTGCGGAAGGCTGAGGGCCTCACCCTGTCGAAGGGGTGGGGGATATTGACCAGGCCTCCCTGTTCACGTATCGCTTTGATGGCATCCGCTACGGGGAGACTGGCCGGTATGTCCTCCTGTAAAAACATCCCCATTATCTCGCCGCAGGGCGTCAGCACCTCTTCGCACACTATGATTTTAAATGGGGCAATTTTCTGCAGGTCCCTGGCGCCCCGGGTGGTGCCGTGGTCCGCGACGGCCGCGCAGTTGATGCCCTTCGCCTGGCAGGCCCTGATAAGCTGGTCATAGGACATGTTGGAGTCGATGGAGTGCCAGGTATGGACGTGGAGATCAGCCTTAATCAATTGCCCGTTACACCCTCTCGAGATATGTACCGGTCCTGGTGTCCACCTTTATCTTGTCCCCTGTGTTGAGGAAAAACGGGACCTGGATGGTAATGCCGGTTTCCATTACGGCGGGCTTGCCGCCGGCGCTGGCAGTATTGCCTTTAAAGCCGGGACCGGTTTCAGTGATGGTCAGCTCCACCGAAAGCGGGAGCTCCACCCCGATGGGCACGCCCTTGTGGATGAGAAGTTCAAGGTTCATATTTTCTATCAGGTAATTCACCGTGTCGCCCATCAGCGCCTTGTCCACGGCCACCTGTTCAAAACTCTGGTTGTCCATGAAATGGTAAAGGCCCCCATCGCTGTACATGAACTGCACCTGGCGCCTTTCCAGGAAGGCCTTGGCAAATTTCTCACTGGCCTGGAAGGACTTCTCGATAAGGTGCCCTGCCTTCACGTCCCGCAGCTTGATCCTGATCTGCGCCGAACCCCTGCCCATTTTGATGTGCGAGTAGTCCAGTACCTGGTAAAGCTGACCGTCCAGCACTATGGTTATGCCTTTTTTAAGTTCCCCGGCGTCGATCATGGTGTTTTAGCCTCCTTTAATACAGGACTTTTTTCTGCGTGTGTCAGCGTCCTCAATTTGCCGTCAGTTATCGTCACAGTGTCTTCAATTCTCACACCGCCCCAACCAGGCAGGTAGATGCCGGGTTCGACGGTAAAGGCCATGCCCTCCCTGAGCATGTCATCGCTCATAGTCCCGATGCGGGGCGCTTCGTGCGTTTCAAGGCCGGTCCCGTGGCCAAGCCCGTGGCCGAAGAATTCCCCGTAGCCGGCCCTGTCTATCATACCACGGGTCAGCGCATCGGCGGCACGCGCCTGCATGCCATCTTCGATGATAGAAAGTGCGGTCAGCTGGGCGCCCAGCACAATATTATAGACCGTATTAAATTTCTCTGTCTGCTCCCCGAGAATAAAAGTGCGCGTCATGTCGCTGCAGTACCCGCCGCAGCGTGCGCCGAAATCGATAATGACCGTTTCCCCTTCGCAAATCAGCCGTCCGGACGGTTGGGCATGGGGCAGTGCAGCGTTGGGACCCGAAGCCACTATTATCTCAAAGGGCAGGGTATCGCTGCCCTTTTGCCGCAGCAGGGATTCCAGTTCCCAGGCCACCTGCTTCTCCGAGACGCCTGCTTGGAGGCGGCCGGCCAGTGCCCCTATCGCGTTATCCGCGATGCCGCACGCCTTTTCAATGGCGGCAAGTTCAGCTTTGTCCTTCAGCATGCGCAGGTCTTCAACCATATTCTTCACAGGCTGCAGCTTGAACGGCGGTTTAGCGGTTTTTGCCAGTTTGGCAAGTACCAGGTAGGTATCATATGACAGGTGGTCCGCTTCAATGTTGAGCCGGCTGATACCCAGCCGGGACACCAGGCCGGGCAGCCAAACCGGGAGGCCGCCGCTGATGTGCAGTATCTCGAAGCCGTCAGCCTCCTGTTTGGCCTGTTCCACGTAGCGGAAGTCCACCGCAAGGTGGGCCCCGGAGGAAGTTATCAGCAGCCAGCCCGC
>JBFYUA010000232.1:0-4979 GCA_041300305.1 Dehalococcoidia bacterium
CGGCAGCCAGACCGCCCAGTTGCGGCTGGTGGACAGTTTCTTGCCCTCCACGGTGAGGAATTCATTGGCCGGTACGTCGTAGGGCAGGTCCAGGCCGCCATAGCCCATCAGCATGGCAGGCCAGATGATAGTGTGGAACGGTATATTGTCCTTGCCGATAAAATAGTAGGACTTACTGTCACCCGTCCAGAACTGCTGCCAGGCGTCATCCTGACCCTGCAGTTTGGCCCATTCCTTGCCGGCTGAAAGGTAGCCGATAACCGCTTCGAACCATACGTAAATGCGCTTCTTCTCGAATCCAGGCTGCGGCACTGAGACGCCCCACTCTATATCGCGGGTAATCGCCCTGTCCTTCAGGCCGCCCTCCAGGAACCCCAGGGTGAAATTCTGTACATTCTGCCGCCAGAATGTCTTTTCGCCCACCCATTTCGTGAGCTGCTCTTCAAAGGCGCTCAGCTTGAGGAAATAATGTTCCGCGCTCTCGAATACAGGGGTTGTTGAGCAGGTGCGGCAGCGGACGTCCACCAGGTCGCTGGGGTTTAGGGTCCGGCCGCAATTGTCGCACTGGTCCCCGCGCGCGCCGTTGTAATTGCAGTTCGGGCAGGTGCCCTCCACATAGCGGTCGGGCAGCGAGCGCTTACAATTGGGGCAATATGCCTGGGGCATGGAACCTTTGTAAATATGGCCTTTATCGAGCAGGCGCATGAAGATGTCGTGCACCACTTCAGCATGGTTGGCGGTATCCGTGGTGGTAAAAAGGTCGAAGGAGATGCCCAGTTTCTGCCAGCTTTCGAGGAATTCGCTGTGGTACCTGCCGGCCACCTCGGCGGGTGATATCCCTTCCTGTTCCGCCTTCAGGGTGATAGGTGTACCGTGCTGGTCGCTGCCCGATACCATCAGTACATTGTTCCCTTTAAGGCGGTGATAGCGCGCGAAGATATCGGCGGGCAGGTAAGCGCCGGCTATATGGCCGAGGTGTAAGGGCCCGTTAGCGTAGGGCCAGGCTACGGCAACCAGAATATTCTCAGGCAATTGGCACACTCCACAGTACTATTTGTTTTATTTAAGGGCCCTGGTGGGAAAGAACGTGAAGAACTTCTCTCCCTTCTCCTTTTTGTCCGAGCCTGCCTTGCGTTTTTCGCAGCAGTCACGGCAAAAGTACAATTTTCCGCTCTCTTCGCTGGTCTTTTTATACTTGATCTCCACGCCCAGGTTCTTTTTCCTGAAGGTTTCATGGCCCTTCTTCTTTCTCTTCGATGCGTCTTCCTCCTCGTCTTCCTTTTTCTTGTAGCAGGCCGGGCAGAAGCACCTCTCCGCATCCTCATCTAATAGCAGCAGGTAATTATCACCGTTTTCCAGTTTTTTGCCGCATTCCGAGCAATCGATATCCCCCGCAAAAACCACCTCTTCCTTCAGCTTATCGGAAGGCTTTTCATCGAGGACCAGGTAAACTTCCCCATGATGTATTACGCGGTCGCACCCGCTGCATTTTCCGGGCCCTATTGAAATTGATCCCCTGCGAAATCTTCCTGACATAATTAATCCCCCATTTTAGATTTGACGCTTGCTTTACGCAAGGACTTTTTTATATCGCCTGTGCCCTGTATTACGAGTGTAAATTCACCGCGCGGCTTCTGAAAATGCGCCGCTGCCAGGCTGGCCGGCCCGCGGAAAACCTCTTCGTGAAGCTTGGTCAGTTCGCGGCAAACCGCGAGGTCCCTGTCTCCCAATATTTCCAAAACCGCCTTCAGGGAATCCACTATCCTGTAGGGCGATTCAAAACAGACTATGGTGCGTGGTTCGGCGCCCACCGATTCCAGCAGCCGCCGCTTTTCCCCCTTCTTGCGGGGCAGGAAGCCCAGGTAAATAAACTGGTCGGCAGGCAGGCCGGAGGCGGCCACGGCGGTTGTCAGCACCGAAGGGCCCGGCAGCACCACCACCGGGAACCCTTTGCCGATGGCCCCCCTGACCAGTTCGTAGCCGGGGTCGCTGATCCCCGGCATGCCGGCCTCCGAGATAAGGGCGATATCCTGTTCCTCCAGCGTTGCCAGCAGAAAAGGCAGCTTATTATTTTTATTATGCTCGAAATAGCTGGTCAGCCGGGTCTTTATATCATACCTGTTCAGCAGCTTGCGTGAGGTGCGGGTGTCCTCGGCGGCTATCAATTGCACTTCGCCCAGGACGCGCAGGGCACGCAAGGTGATATCCTCGAGGTTACCTATGGGTGTGGCTACGACATACAAGACAGGCACAATTACCCGCTAATTATAGCCCAAATTACGCTCTGGGGTAAACTTTATGTATTCTGCAGGGCTTGTTTAGTTGTGCCTTTTTCAGTCTTGCGCAGGACACTGCACCGGTTCAGAATTAGCTGACCGGGTCCTTAAAATGCTTGAATATGTTTTCTGCGGAACCTTCCTGCCCCCTGGGCACCGGTACATTGACTTTGTATTCCTGCATACCCGTCCGCGTGGGTGCTGAATAGACGAACCTCAGCAACTGCTGGGATTTGTCTTTGGTTAAATTCACCGAATCCAGCATGGCCCCAAGTCCGCGCCAGGTGTGAAGCTGGCGGTTGATGTACACGGCATCGTCGGTAATGTATGTTTCTCCCAGGTATTTTTTATTCTGGCGGTAGTTGTACCACGATGTGAACCAGGCGGTGAAGGCGATAATCGCGATTAATGCCAGCATTACTACCAGCACCCATATTCCATTTTCATTATCGGCCAGGAAAAATACTATGCCCATCAACAATGCTATCGCCGAAATCAATACGGCCAATCCTTTTTTTGACTGCTTTTCTTCTTTATACTCTTCTTCCGTATATTGCCTCCATTCCTCGGGGCTATATGTCCAGTGCGCGAGGATATTTTCTCCGCTTAATATACGGTTAAGCAGGCGGGCGCGCCCGGAATAGATAACCATGACTATAATGCCTATTATCGCCAGAAATATGCAGACAAACGATATGGCAAAACCGCCATCGAAGCCCTCGATACCGAAAATTTCAGGTGCAAAGATGCCGAAGATAGACAGGACAGTGATGACCGCCCAGGCTATGGCTGTTTGCATTGGCGGATTATTCTTTATATTCATTTTAACGCTCAAGCCATTTTAGCACATGGAATGAACCCACGAACCGGACAGGTATGGTTAGCAACTCCGGCAGGAACTGCAGACCACCCTTTTTTACACAACCCGCAACGTTAGTTTCGCGGGTTTTCAAATGCCTCCTGTTGTAATCATCCTGGCATCGTAAATTCCGTTGACCGTATCGATCATCTGGATGCAGATTATGATAAACACCACGATGCTTGCCAGCGCTGTAACAGAACCCACATAGGGTATTCCGCTGGACAATATGATTATGGGATAGGCCAAGTACAATTTTTCCGGAAGGGGAGCCAGGCTTAGACTTTTGGAAGAAATATAGGCATTGCAGTCTTTAGCCCATCCCCAGTAGGCCATGAACATCCAGTAAAGGTTGAAAAACGGTATGAAGAGGAACCCCACGGCCTTGCCCGGGGTAGTCCTCGGCTGTCCGTCCTGTATCGCCTGCCAGGCTTTATACAGGATTACGTAGCCGACAATGGCGGCTACGAAGGTCAATGCCATGCCCAGCAGCAAAAACACAACGCCCGGGACAAACAGTCCTACGTCCGCGATGGTGAATTTCCCTCCCTTCGCCACTACCAACACCGTAAGCATGATCGCGCCTGTGATTAAACAAACCGTGCCTGCCGTATAAGCCCCGATAATTAAGCCCAGGTACAATTTCTTGGAGAGTTTCTGCATCATTACCTCCCTGACAGAATGTGGTAAAAGCTATTCAACCGGTATATCCCATGCCTACCCGCCATCAGGCAATTGTCACCAATCCTTGCCAATTGCCTGTATAATATACGCTGACCGGACGGGTGTCAATGACCCTGTAGGTCAGCCTTATACTAAAAGGTGGCAGGGGGTTGTTGCCGGCCAAATAAACAGGGGGGTGTTATATGGAAGCAATCTGGCAATGGGGAATCAACCTGATAATCGCTATCCAACTGGTCCACGGCCCGCTGCTCGACAACATTTTCCGCGGCATCACTTTTACGGGTGAAGAGCAGTTCTATTTGGTGCTCTTCCCCCTGATACTCTGGTGCATCGACTATAGCTTTGGGACTGTGCTGATAATCTTCTTCCTGCTTTCGAACTTTATCAATATCATTTTGAAAGATCTCTTTCAGCACCCGCGTCCCTTCAACCTGAATCCCGGCCTGAAGCTTTCGCAGGCTGATGGATACGGGATGCCAAGCGGGCATGCGCAGCTGGCAGTCACCGTGTGGGGCGCGATCGCGCTGAGGGTGCGCAAGACCTGGTTCTGGATAGTGGCTGTCTTGATAATACTGCTTATCGGGTTCTCGCGTATCTACCTGGGGGTGCACTTCCCGACGGACGTTTTCGCCGGCTGGATTATCGGCTCCATATTGCTTGCTATTTACGTTGCCGCCCGGGGCCCGCTGGAAAAATGGCTGTCCGGACTCAACATGTGGCTACAGCTCCTGCTGGCCGCGGGAGTCTCGGCGATTTTGCTCATATTTAACCACAGTAATGAAGCACTGACCTGTGTGGGGACGCTTTTCGGGGCGGCCTCAGGCCTGGTATTCGCAATGCGCTATGTTTCATTCAGCGTCAGCGGGCCCTGGTGGTGCCGTGTATTACGTTTCCTGATCGGTATCATAGTAGTATTCGCGCTCTACCTGGGGCTCAAGGCGGTCTTCCCTCCCGACGGGACTGCAGCTGGGGCGGTTTTCCGTTTCGTGCGCTACGCGCTGCTCGGTATATGGCTGGTGCTGGGTGCCCCATGGCTCTTCCGGCTGATGCGGCTGGCGCCGGCCGCCGGTTGACATAAATATTTAGGGGCCGGCAAACATCTGGCAGGCCCAGATTTTACCGCCGGCGTCTATTACGATACCCATGCCGGACAGCGTGTA
>JBFYUA010000251.1:0-4362 GCA_041300305.1 Dehalococcoidia bacterium
GTTGGTAGAGCATCTGACTTTTAATCAGTTGGTCACAGGTTCGATTCCTGTACGGCCTACCACCAGTTTTACGATCAGAAACTCTTACTTTGCCAGGCCCCTTTGTCATTTTAATACCCCCTCATCTTTTATTAAGTTTGGAATGAGTTTATGCCGGTCTCAAATTTATAGTTCCCCTTAACCGTATCCGCAGGCTCATTGAACATGGTATCACTCAAAAGAGAGCGGACCCAATCAATAAAACGCTGTCCGCAGACCCCGGCCTCAACGAGGCCTGGTTAGAGAAAGGCATGGCGCTTTCAAAAACCGGCAAATTCCAGTAGGCTTTGGCCTGCCTTGAAAAGTCAGGGAACGACAATTCGATGGTCATCAGAGTGCTTAGGCTTAAGGTAGTTCGTACTCAAGAAATGACATGTGGCGGGAAAAGAGTAGTCAAGTAGAATGTCCTGATCCGGAACGAAACTCATCCGTGCTCATTCCCATCTTGTATTAGAAGAGACCGATATTGTATAATCCAATAAACCGTATTTTCGAATGCTGGTAAAGAATGAGCTATTCACAACATGACTTTCAACGAGTTGGTGAGCTTATTGGAACAGAATGGATTCAAAATCGTCCGAGAAAAGGGCTCGATCAGGTATTACGCCAGAGCCGGGTTGGATAAACTGGTTAGGGTCGATTATCATGGTTTCCGGGAAGTGCCAACCGGTACGTGTAATGCCATTTTAAAAGCAGCCGGAATTAAGAGAAAATGATATGCTCGATCTGAAATATTCGCTGGTTATTGAAGCTACCGAGGACCCGAACATTTTCGGTTTCTTTTCATCCGATCTTGAAGGGTTCACCGGAATAGGCCACTCTATTGAGGATTGTGTCTATAAAGCCAGGTGGGGCATGGAAGAGCATGTTGAGTTGCTCAGAGAAAGAAACCTGCCCATTCCCTCGCCGAATATGCATGCTACTATAACAATCCAGAACGAGCGGCAAAACAAATCAGCAGCCCTACTATAGCAGCATAGCACCGTCAGTGCCCCCACCACTCAAAGGCCCTCTCCTCCCTGGCGCTCCACTCCTCGTCGATCATCATCGATTCAAACAATAGGCCCGGGGACCTGCATCCGCAGTCCGGTACGTTAACCTGCGCAGCTTGTGGCATATTCATTATGTTTGTATACATTTCCAAGGTGGTTTTAAGACGTTTGACACAGGGCTCTATCCCGCATAATACTTATTGCCGGCAGGCAGTGGTCCGCCAATTTCCCGGGCAGGCATAGATGTATTTGATTTTTTACGCGGTAATTGTCCTGGTCGCCGTGATCGCCGGCGTTGCCCTCTACGGGACCCTGCGTATGCATCCGCCATCAAAGAAACTGCCCGTGCAGGGCCAGGCATTTCCCGCCGGCTTTCTGTGGGCCACCGGTGAGGACGCCTACCAGCACGAGGGCGGGAACCTGAATAACGACTGGGCGCGCTGGGAGGCTCAGCAACCTTCGCCCATCGAAAATGGCGATGTCTGCGGCCGCTCCGTGGATTTCTACAACCGCTACGAGGGCGACTTTGAGCTTGCCAAAGGCGACGGCCAGAATGCGCACCGCATCGGCATCGAGTGGAGCCGCGTGGAACCGCGCATGGGCGCCTATGACGTGGAGGCCTGGGAGCATTACGAAGCCATGCTGATTTCCCTGAAAAATAAAGGCTTCACGGTATTTTTTAATATCTGGCATTTTACCCTGCCTTTGTGGGTGGCGGACCTGGGGGGATGGGAAAGTGGGAAGGTGATGGAGCGATGGGAAGCCTTTGTCAGGGAGTGCGCGGTCCGCTTCGCCAAATATGTCGATTACTGGAGCACCATGATCGATTCACAGATCTATGCCATTTCCGGGTATGGACTGGGCGATATTCCACCCAATAAAAAAGACCTCGAGCTTGCCGTACAGATCTACCGGACGCTCATCCATGCTCACGCCAGGGCCTACCACATCATCAAAGAACACGGGGCGGTTGAAGAAAACGGCGTGTTGAAAACCCCCCGGGTTGGCATCATCTATTTCTTTTTCCATTACCAGCCGAAAGGCTTCTTTATGGACAGTGTCGTCGCCGGCCAGACCGACAGGATTTTCAACTGGAATTTCCTCGATGCCATCCACAGCGGCGTTATCGATATAAACATTCTACTGGGACCCTCCGTCAGGGAGAGCGACGATAGTTTAAAGGGCACACTGGACTGGATAGGCGTCAATTATTACACGCGCGAGATACTTTCCTTCAACCCCCTGAAACCCGGCATGATCGTCCGCACGAGTTACTCCGCCTACCCGGTGACCGATATGGGATGGGAGATATATCCTGAGGGTATCTACCACATCTGTAAAAAGGTTGCGCGCCGCTATGCTAATATACCTATCATGATCGCCGAAAGCGGACTGGCCGACGCCAGGGACGACCGGCGGCCGGGGTTCATCCTGGACCACCTTACCTGGGTGAGCCGCCTGATAGAGGAGGGTTGCCCCATCTTCGGCTTCACGTACTGGAGCCTCACGGATAACTGGGAGTGGGCCAAAGGGTTCGGCCCTAAATTCGGCCTCTACAGGGTGAATATGGATACACTTGAGCGGGGCGAAACGGCGTCGGCGCGGCTTTTCCGCTTTATCGCGCAGAATAACCGCCTGCCGGAGGCTCACGAAGTAAAGAGCATTTTGCCGGGGTAAAAGAATCGCAGCCCGGTTTATTTCTTCAGGTAGGCCTTACCGTTCTTCTCCCGGATCGGATAGCGCAGGAAGACCAGTAACGAAACCACTGCTACAACCCCGGCGGTCAGGGAGATGAGCTTGAGGCCCAGTTCGGTGGGCTTCAAATCACCGCCTGTGTACATCAGGGCCGCCGCCACTGCGATGGAAATCCCGATGGCGATCTTCTGAAAGAAGGCCTGCACCCCCACGTATATGCCCTCTCTGCGCTTGCCGGTGAGCTGCTCGTCGTAATCGATCACATCGGCCAGCAGGGCGTAGGGTAGTATCATGATTCCCGCAACGGGTATGCCGATCAGCGCCATCACCAGCTGGGACTGCGCCATTTTGTCGCCGAAGGGCAGAAAGCCAACCAGGCACAGCAACGGCATAGTCACGGCGGCGCTGGCCAGCGTTAAATGGAATATGGCATATTTCCCGTACTTCTTGGCCAGGAAATTAAATACGAAAAAGAAGATGATATTGGACCCCAGCAGCGGCGCCATGAGGAGCACCACCTCGCGGTCGGTCATGCCCAGGACATACTCAACCCAGAAGGGCACCATCAGAATTACCATATTCAGGGAGAACCACAGTAAGGCCGTGGCGGCCAGCAGGTAAACGAAGGCATGGTTCTTCAGCGTGGTCCTTGCCCAGTCGAATATCAGGCTGAATCTCAGCTTCTCACGTGGTGTCCCATCACCGTCAGACGGCTTCTCTTTGATGGCAAAAACGGTCGGAGCGAACGAGACAATGGTAAGCCCACCGGTCACGATGCCGATGCCGATCCATCCCAGCGCATCCTTGATTGGTCCCATAACCGCGAAAATCAACGTGCCTACCATTAAAAAAACCGCCTGCATGGTGGAGATATTCACACGTTCCTTTAAATCGCTGGTTATCTCGGGCAGCAGGGCCAGGTAGGGGTTGGCCAGCAGCGACCAGCATATGAAGAAAAGCTGTACCAGCGCGAATACCCACACGGCATTGAGCCAGTGCATTTCATTAGGGAAGGGCGGTATCCACAGGAGAAAGGTAATCAGCGCCGCCGGCAATGTCATGGCCGTGATAAACGGGATGCGCCTCCCTCGTTTGGAGCGCCAGTGGTCGCTGAGGAAGCCGGCGATGGGTTCGCTTATACCGTCGAGGACCCTCCCGATCAGGAAGATGACCGAAAACAGCGTTACAGCTACCAGGGCGGTATCCTTGCTGGGAACGTAGAGCTTCAGCAGCCATTGGGAGATAACCAGGTTGGCCAGGTTGAGCGCCATGCCTCCCATGGCATAAGATAGTTTTTTACCGGTGGTGAGCTGCTGCATAGTTCCTCCTGCTTTAAGTGCTGACCTGTGATTTAAACCGCTTTTCGCATAGCCAGCAGATTGCTGTGCGGGACGCCCAGTGGGTAAGTACAGCCGGTTGTCACTATCAGGCGACGGCCGCCCATCTGCCCGATGGCGTCGCGGACCTGGTCCCGGACCTCCTGCGCGCGTCCCAGGTGGAGCGTCTTGAACTGCTCGACGCCCCCCATGACGGCATGTTTGACGAGTTTAGCGCCTTCGGCAAGGCCCGGCCGGGCGGTGCGGTCATGCCAGTTAACTGCCTGTACGCGGTAGTCCGACAACGGTATGAACATGGG
>JBFYUA010000007.1:0-3772 GCA_041300305.1 Dehalococcoidia bacterium
ATGACATACTGGTTTAAGGACCCGCTGGTTGCGAGTTTTGCCCCGATATTTCAATCTAATGCTATAAGGGGGCTGACATCCAATTTCATCGTGCCTAAAATATTCCTGGGAGACAATTGCCTGACCACCATACCGGGTTTGGCTCCGAGTGTGTGGGATGCGATAGCCGACAAGTGCCCGAAAAAACGTGCTTTCATCGTTACAGATGAGGGGGCAGCGCGCTATGCCAGGAAGATTGAAGAGGTGATGAAAAGCCGCCTGTTCACAGTACAGGTTTGGGACAGGGTTCTGCCCGAAGTGCCTCTTCCCATGGTGCACGAAGGGGTCAAGGAAGTGAATATTTTCCAGCCTGACGTGATTGTTGGCGTGGGTGGCGGCTCCGCCCTGGATGCCGGCAAAGCGATTTTTTCACTCTATGAGAGGCCGGATATCGCCGACCTGGGGACCATTTCGCCCATCATGCCGCTTAATCTGAGGAAAAAGGCCATCCTTGTTGCCGTCCCCACCACCAGCGGTACAGGCTCGGAATGCACAGCGGCTTTTGTGGCGTCTGATACCACAGCCCACCGCAAGATACCCGTGCTTAACCCGGAATATGTGCCGGACTACGCAATACTTATCCCGTCTTTTACACTGGGTATGCCGCCGAAACTTACTGCCGGTACAGGACTGGACGCACTGGCGCATTCGACTGACTGCGTAACGTCACCCAATACCAACGATTTTTGCGAACCGCTGGCCCTCAGGGCCATCGAACTGGTATTTAAGTGGCTTCCCCGTGCCTACCATGACGGAACTGATCAGGAGGCCCGCGCCAGGATGCATACAGCGGCCAGCATCGCCGGTATCGCTTTTGGCAACGGTGGCGTGTCGTTTACCCATAGTATGGGCCACTCACTGGGGCACCTGTTTAACCTGCACCACGGCCTAGCTGTAGGGGTTTTTATACCCTATACCCTGCAGTTTTATTCAACCGTTTCCGACAAGTTCCTGGCCATCTGCGACGTGCTGAAGGTTAAAGGTCGTACCAGTCAGGCAAGGCTGGCAGCGTTGGTCGAAAAATTTAAGGGGCTGATGGCGGAACTCGATTTGCCTGCCGATATCAGGTCTATGGGTATCTCCAGGGATGATATGGAGAAAAACATGGAAAAGCTCGTGCTTTACGCCACAGAGGACCCTGATGTTTTCCAGAGCCCGCGGCCCATGACGGCGGAACAATGCGAGAAGCTCTTCTGGTACGTCTACGAGGGCAAAGGCGTCGATTTTTAGGAGGTGAAAGATGTTAGGTTACCAGGGTAAGATTTTACAGGTAGACCTCGGCAGCGGGGAGATAAAGGATTTGCTGCTTAAAGAGGAAGATGCCAGGCAATATATCGGAGGTACGGGGCTTTCCGCAAGGCTTATTTACGATTGCGTGAAACCGGGAATGGACCCTCTTGGTCCATCCAGTCCGCTGGTGTTCGCCGCGGGGCCTTTTACCGGCACTTCCATCCCGATGGTGAGCAGGTCCTCGGTCAGCGGCATATCGCCCTATACCGGGATATGGGGCGAGGCCACCACCGGCGGGACATTCCCCTTCGGACTGAAGAATTCGGGGTATGACGCCGTCTATATTGTAGGTAAAGCAAGGAAGCCGGTTTACCTGTTTATCCATGACAGTAAGGCTGAGATCAGGGACGCATCACATCTCTGGGGCAAAGACACCTATGCAACGCAGCAACTTCTTAAGAATGAGCTGAAGGGAACCAGGCACTACGTTTCATGTATCGGTAAGGGTGGGGAGAACCTGGTCCCTTATGCCTGCATTATCAACGATAAGGGCAGGGCGGCAGGCAGGTGCGGACTCGGCGCGCTGATGGGTTCCAAGAAGCTTAAAGCCATCGTGGTAGCCGGCAAATCGGAGGCTTCGCTGGCGGATAGAGACCGGATATCCGTGCTGGCCGGGCAGTTCAGGGAGATAATCACCAATAATTTCATGTCCCTGGCCTTCCGCGAGTACGGCACCATGCTCTATGTCGATATGGGCATGTATTTAGCCGATACCCCGGCCAAGTATTTTACCAAAAGCGTTTTCCCGGCGGAGAAAATTACCGGGCAGGCGTTAAAACAGGCCTACAGTGTCAAGAACTACGCTTGCCACGGTTGTCCCATAGGCTGCGGGCGCGTGGTAAAAGGTTTTAAAAAGTCCATCCCGGAGGTGGACGGGCCTGAATACGAAACGGTGGGCGCATTCGGTTCGCTGTGCATGAACTTTGACCTGGATTCGATAATCATGGCCAACCACCTCTGCAACTCACAGGGGATTGATACTATCTCGGCCGGGGTTTCCATCGCCTATGCCATGCACCTTTTCGAGAAGGGTATCCTTACCGAGAAAAAGGCGGGAATGCCGGTAAAATGGGGCGACAGCAGGACCATTGTCAGGCTGGTAGAGATGATCATCAACCGTAAAGGCATAGGTGAACTGATGGGGAAGGGTACCAGGGCCATGGCCAGGGAACTGGGCGCAGACCCGGAGGAAGCCGCCCAGGTCAAGGGGCTGGAAATACCGATGCACGACGGGCGTGCTTTCTACGGCGAGGCCATTTCCTATGCTACCGGTCCCAGGGGCGCTTGCCACCAGAAAGGTGATTATTACAGCCTGGAGTTGGGGGGCATGGTGTTGGAACTGAACGTGATAGCCGGCGACCGCTTCATGAATGAAGGAAAAGGGGAGATGGCAGCCAAATTCCAGGGTTTTAAGGACCTCTTCGATTCGCTGTGCATGTGTAAAATGTCGCCTATTTCATTGACGCAGATAACGGATGCCCTGAACGCGGTAACCGGCTGGAACTATTCGCCATTGGATTTATACGCCTGCGGCGAACGGTCGTTGAATATTAAGCGCGCCATTAACAATAAACTGGGGATAACACGGCAGGATGACAGGATGCCTCGCATCGCTATCGAAGCACTGAAGGAAGGCGCCAGCGCGGGCAGGTCCCCGGATATGGATATGTTGCTGAAGGATTACTACGAGTTTATGAAGTGGGACTGGGGCACAGGTAAGCCGGCTAAAGAGAAATTGCTCGAACTCGGCATGCACGATGTGGCTGCCGATTTGTGGAAATAGAAGTCCTTCAATGGCTTTGCTAAAAGTGCAGTTCCATGGACTCTGGGGACTTTACCTGGGCTTTGACCGGTATCCGCTGGAGAGTGCCGGCCTGGATGAGGCCCTTGCCGGGGTCGAGGATAAATTCGGCCCCCCGTTGCGTCAGAAGTTGCAGGAACACGGGGTCAAGCTGGATGGGGATATAAAGAAGTATTCGTATATTACGCTTAACAGCACCGGGCTTCAGCAGTTGAAAGATAACAGCATCCAGGATGGCGATATCCTGCATATCTTCCCGGCGGTGACAGGTGGATAGTCAGCTATATTTACCGGCCTGGATATCCTTGACTGTTTCGAAGAGAATCTTGATGTTATCGTCGGGCATGGTGTACTGCAGTTCATGCGTGGTGCCCAGTATATGGCGGTGTTTAGCTTTGCCTGTGCGATAGAAATCGAGGATATCGTCCCTGAATTCAGCCGGCGTCATGGCCTCCCCCCTCTGGATATCGATGCCCGTGATGAAGGTCAGTTTATCGCCATATTTATCCTGGGCCAGCTTGAAGTCGTTGCCGGCGGCCGGCTGAAACGACTGCAGCATATCGATGCCCATCTCCACGTAGTGCTCGAGGAACGACATCTGGTACCCGCAGGAATGCAGGCATACTAAAGCGCCATCCTCGT
>JBFYUA010000010.1:0-12043 GCA_041300305.1 Dehalococcoidia bacterium
TCTACAAACATGCGCGAGGTCCACTTGGCGCCGTAGGGGCAGCCCAGGTCGCACTTGTCGCAGGAGGAGCGGCACCTGTCCTGGTAGACGAACTTGTTGAGTTTCTGCCAGTTGTAGCCCAGGTCGAGCGCGCTTTTAGCGATCATATTAGCCGAGGGGCCGATGAGGTCGTCCTTGAGCGGACCAATGGGCACTTCCTTTTTCACTTCGGCGGCCTCGCCGCGCAGGTCGATGCCGTACTTGTCCCAATAATCGAAGGGCGGCTCCCAGGCAGTGGCGTAATACACCAGCGAGCTGCCGCCCACCGTGATGGCGCGCACCAGTCCCAGACCGCTGTTGATGAAGTAGAGGCTCTTGTAGGGCGTGCCGATGTAGCCGAAAGCCTGCGCGTTGCTGCCTTTGATGGGAGCGTTGGAACCCCAGTCCAGCATCAGCACCTTCTTCCCCGCGCCGGTCATCTCGCGGGCCACCGTGGCGCCGCCGGGACCGGTCCCCACTACCACCGCATCATATTTGGCCTTCAAAGTCTCAGCCATTTAACACCCTCCTGCCGCTTTTATGGTGAAATTATTTATTTTGATTGAATTAGCATACTCTAAAATTTATCGGCATTCAATCCCCGCCGGCGGTTTCCCCCGTTGTAGGGGCGTTCCTTCAGGTGCGCCCGAAAGAAAGAGCGGACGGGCCTGAAGGCCCATCCCTACAGGAGATTGCCGAACCCTCGGCCCCGCCCTCCGCGGCGGTACAAATACGCTATACTATGGATATGTCGATAAAGAGGCTTACCGTGCTCCTGCCGGCGGCGCTGTTATTGTCCGCGGCCTGCCTGCAGCTTCAACAGCCGGCAGTCCCGCCCCGGTCCGAAAACGTCAGCGTCCCTGCCCCCGCCAAAAGGCCCTGGCCGGTAATCAACGGCTTCTCCGCCGCGGTCAACAATACCCTGCCCGGCGAAAATGTTACCCTGAGCTGGAGCGTAGCGGACGCCGCAATAGTGACCATCGACAACGGTGTGGGCAGGGTGGGGATGGACGGGACGGTAACCGTAGCGCCGCAAAAATCCACTAAATTCACCCTGACTGCCGCCGGCGAAAACGGTGTATCCACCGCCTGGGTGAATATAGAGGTGGCGGCGCCGCAGACCTTTCTGCCCGACCTGGTGGTAACCGGCGTCACCCATATCAGCGGGCTGCTCTATTATAAAATCAAAAATAACGGCGCGGTGGATGCCGGGCCGAGCGAAACCTTTGTCTATGACCGCAGCCATATGCTCAGGGATACGAGCTGGGTGGAAAGCCTCAAGGCCGGCGAGGAAAAGACCCTGCCCTTTACCAATTACGACTGGGAAGGATACACCATAACCGTCTGCGCCGACGGCAAGAAGCAGGTCAGCGAGGCCGGCGAGGACAACAACTGCTATGTCCCGGCCTTTGGCTTCAAGTTCAATTACGATATGTCCCAGATGGTCAGCCGGGCCGCCTGGCGGGGCAGCGCCGGACGGGTGAAATACGGGGAAGCGGACAGGGTAACCGGTTACGCGGCAAAGCTGACCGAAGTGATGGCCGGGGACGGCCAAACCTATCGCAACGTCCTGGAAACGGTCCCGCCCAATTCCAGCTTCAGCTGGCTGGAAGGCTATTTCGGCGACTGGCAGGAACAGTGGCAGATGGGCGGTTACATGCTGCCGCTGCAGCTTCCTCACAATGCCAGGTTCACGGCCCGGGTGGGGCTATCCAGGGAGGCGGCGGGCAGCAGCGGCGTAACTTTCCTCTTCGGCATACAGGAGGAAAACGGCGCACTGACCTGGTGGCCGGGTGTGAAAGCGTCCTACGGCGGCGAATTGCAGGGCCTGGATATCGACCTTTCCTCCTTCGGCGGCAGGAAGGTGATGGCGGTGCTGAGGCTGGAGGCGGGGGCGGGACCGGATAATAACCGGGCCCTCTGGATCGAACCCAAAATCTCTCAGTAATGCCACCGGCAGGCGACATATCCCGCTTGTTCAAAATAACGCTGTGGCGCTATGCTGTTTTCATGGTTGAGCTATTGAGATATGCGCTGGAGCAGGGACGCTACGACGCCGCCGCGGTTGCGCTGATCTACGCCCTGGTCAAGGTGAAGAAGGATGGCAAAAAGCAGGAAGCAGCCCGCAAGGCGCGGGTTTTACCTGCCGGCGCTGGATGATGTGTCCGAGCTGAAGCTGGAGGAGGCCAGGGGGGTGGAAGGCCTCGACGAGGAGATAGCCATGCTGCGCCTGAAGCTGCGCGATTTGCTGCAGGAACAGCCCGGGGAGGTGGACCTGCACCTGCGCGCGGCTACGGTGCTGGCCAACCTGGTCAGGGTGCGCTACGCCGTCTCGAAGGAAGAGAAGAAGGGCCTTAAAGAGGCCATCACACGGGTGCTCACCGAATTGGCCGTGCCCCTCGGGGTGAAGGCCTTTATCAGGTAGTTTTCACCGCGCGGCCGAAGGCCCTCCTCGCAACAACAACGTTCAGGGTGCTATACTTCCGCTGGAATTAATTAAAGAAGGTAACCAGATGGCAAGAAAAGACGGGCGCGCCAACGACGAGATGAGGCCGGTGAAAATCACACTGGGCTACCAGGACTATCCCGAGGGTTCCGCGCTGATCGAGATCGGCAACACCAGGGTATTGTGCGCGGTCAGCGTCGAGGACCGCGTGCCGTTTTTTATGAAAGGGCAGGGCGGCGGCTGGGTGACGGCGGAATACGCCATGCTGCCGCGGGCCACGCACACCCGCACGGCGCGCAACCCTGATAAGCAGCAGGGCCGCTCGCAGGAGATACAGCGCCTGATCGGCAGGAGCCTGCGCGCCGCCGTGGATATGGACTCACTGGGCGAACGCACCTTCACCATCGATTGCGACGTGCTGCAGGCCGATGGCGGCACGCGCACGGCAAGCATAACCGGCGCCTACGTGGCGCTCTTCATCGCGGTCAGCAGGCTGCGCAAGCAGGGGATATACAAGGTGATGCCCTTTAAATACGCCGTGGCCGCTACCAGCGTGGGGGTCGTGGACAGGCTCAAAATGCTGGACCTCTGCTACGAGGAGGACTCGCGCGCCGGTGTTGATTTCAATGTCATCATGACGGATAAAGGCGAGTTCGTGGAGATGCAGGGCACGGCGGAAGGCAAACCCTTCTCGAAGGAAACCATGGACGGCCTGATCGGGCTGGCCGACAAGGGCATCAGGCAGCTTTTCGAGGAACAGAAAAAGGCGCTCGAAGCCCTGAAATAAGGTCCCGGTGTTGCCATTGCGAGGATAGCAGCGACGAAGCAATCCGGTCGTCCTGCCGTAGGGGCGTACCTTCAGGTGCGCCCGCAGGGTCCCGTAAGAGCGGACAGGCCTGAAGGCCCGTCCCTACGGGGGGTTGCCGCGGCCTTTGGCCCCGCCCTTTAAATTTTACGGCCTGACCTGTCCGCTGCCCCTGATGGTCCACTTGTAGCTGGTTATCTCCCTGAGGCCCATGGGACCGCGGGCATGGAACTTCTGCGTGCTGATGCCTATCTCGGCGCCCATGCCGAACTGCGCCCCGTCGGTGAAGCGCGTGCTGGCGTTGGCATACACGCAGGCGGCGTCCACCTCGTTGAGGAAGCGTTCGATCGAGGCCCTGTCCTGGCCGGCTATGGCCTCGGAATGCCCCGAACCGTAGCGGCCGATATGCTCCAGCGCTTCGTCCAGGGAATCCACTACCCTGACGGCGCCAATCAGAGCCAGGAACTCTTTGCCCCAGTCGTCATCTACGGCAGGCCTGATATCCGGTCCCGCCGTCGATTTGAGTATCTCCAGGGAGCGTTTATCGCAATGCATCTCCACGGCCGCCTTGGCCCATTCTTTCGACATGAGCGGCAGGAATTTGGCGGCTATATCTTTGTGCACGAGCACGCAGTCCAGGGCATTACACACGGTGGGGCGCTGCACCTTGGCGTTGTAGGCGATGGCCACGGCGTCATCTATTTTGGCGCTCTTGTCCACGTACATGTGGCAGACGCCGACGCCCCCGGCCACCACGGCCATGGCGGCGTTGTCCCTGATGAACTTTATCAGCGGCGCGCCGCCGCGCGGGATGATCAGGTCGATGTACTCCTTCATCTTCAGCATGTGGTCCACCAGGCCGCGGTCCGGCGACTCGATGAACTGCACCGCCCCCGCCGGAATGCCGGACCTGTAAGCGGCCTCCTGAACGGTTGAGGCCAGCGCCAGGTTGGAGCGGGCGGACTCCTTGCCGCCGCGCAGGACCACGGCGTTGCCTGCCTTGAGGCAGAGCACCGATATGTCCACGGTCACGTTGGGACGGCTCTCGTAAATGGCGCCTATCACTCCCAGGGGCACGCGCCTTTTAGCCAGCAAAAGGCCGTTGGGCAGGCTGCGCTCCTCGATTATCTCGCCTATGGGGTCGGGCAGCGCGGCGACGGTTTTCACGTCCTCCGCGATGCCGTTCAGCCGCTTCGGGTCCAGCATCAGGCGGTCGAGCATGGCCGCGCTCATGCCGGAGGCCTCCGCCTCTTTATAATCTTTCTCATTATTGTGGAGGATGACGTCCTCCCTGTTCAGCAGGGCCTGCGCGATGGCCAGCAGCGCCTCGTTCTTCACCCGGGCCGGGGTAATCGACAGGCTTTTGGAAGCTGATTTGGCCTGTCTGGCTTTTTGTTGCAATTCGTTGATGTCCGCCTGCATGATGCACCCCCTTAATGTTAAACCAGCGCCAGGTTGTCGCGGTGCACTGCCTCGTCCCCGTACTCGTAGCCGAGTATGTCGGCGATGGCGCCGGACCGCTCGCCCCTGACGCGCTGCAGGTCAGCGGAGCTGTAGTTGGCTATGCCGCTGCCCAAATGTTGTCCGTCCTTGTCGCATATATCCACCACGTCGCCGCGCTTGAAGTTGCCTTCCACCTCCACGATGCCTGCCGGCAGCAGGCTCTTGTTCTGCCGGCGCAGGGCGGTCACCGCCCCCTTATCGATTATCAGCCTGCCCGTGCTGGAAAGTCCCGAGATAAGCCAGCGCTGGCGGCTCTCGATCTTGCTGTCGCGCGCCGTGAAAAATGTCCCCACGTCCCTGCCGGAGGCCGCTTCGACGATTACATCGGGCTGTGCGCCGCCGGTGATTATCACGGGCACGCCCGAGGAAGTCGCCAGCCTCGCCGCCTCTATCTTGGTTACCATGCCGCCCGTGCCGCGCGCGCTGCCGGCGCCGCCGGCCATCTCCTCGATTTTACCGTCTATTTTCTCCACCACCGGTATCAGCCTGGCCCCGGGATCGCTGGTAGGATCGGCCGTGTACAGGCCCTTAACGTCGGAGAGCAGTATCAGCAGGTCGGCGTCCACCAGGTTGGCCACCATGGCCGAGAGGTTGTCGTTGTCGCCGAATTTCAATTCGCCCAGCTCATCGGTGCAGACCACGTCGTTCTCGTTGACCACACAGACCACCTTGAGGCCGATGAGGGCCAGCAGTGTGTTGCGCGCATTCAGGTAGTGGGCGCGGTCCGTGAGGTCCGACCTGGTCAGCAGGGCCTGCGCCACGTTTATGCCATGTTCAAGGAAGAGGCCGTAATAGATATTCATCAGGCGGTTCTGTCCCACCGAGGCCATTACCTGTTTGAAGGGGATGTCCTTGCGCTTGTCTTTGATGCCCAGCAGTTCGCGGCCGGCCGCCACCGCGCCGGAGGACACCAGGATTATCTCGTGCCCCTTGCGGTGCAGTTCGGCCACCTGCGCGGCCAGGGCTGACATGACACCGAGGTCCAGCCTGCCGCTGCCGCCGGTTATCAGGTTGGTACCCAGCTTGATGACGATGCGTTTGTATTGCATGGCGGCTAAATTATATCACTTGCCCCCGTACAATTCGCCGGCCGTGACCTTATTTATCCGTCACCTGCTCATACAGTGACTTCTTCGCCATGCCGCCAATCGGCAATCCGTTCCGCTTTCTAAAATAAATATAGACGGCAATTCCCACAGCGATCCATAACAATCCCAACCAGCGGCTGAATGGCTGGGTCCATATCAGTACCAGCCATATTACCAGTGTTCCCAGCATCCCGATTACGGCCGTAAGCGGTATCTCCCTGTTCTTAATGGTTATATTTCCCCGGAGCTTAAACGGACGGCGCCAATCCGGATACTTGATGCGCATGCTGATGATGGCGGCATGGGCAAACACAAATGACAGGAGTGAGCCGAACGCATAGAGCGTGCCCAGTTTCAGGAAACCTTCCTTGGCAAACAGGCTGGGTATAAGAATGAGCACGGCGACTGAAGAAAACAGGATTATGGCAAAATAGGGCGTCTTGTAACGCTTGTGTACCTTGCTTAGCATGGGAGGGACAAGCTCATAGCGGCCGAGGGAAAACGCTAACCTCGAAATACCCATAAGGCCGGCATTTGTAGCTATCAGTAATATGGTGGCGGCCAGTACTGATACGAGGCCGGGGAGCAGGTTCCGCATACCGGTAAACGCCCAATTAATCAGTATAGCGACCGCCGGCTCCGATGAAATCCGCGCTGCCATATCCTCGGGCGTGACCGCATCTGCAATATGATAAGCAATTCCCGCTACTGGGTCTGTTGCCCATTCAGTAGCGAGTTCATTGGGAGTCATTGCAGAGAAGCCCACTGTTGCCACACCGCTGAATAGCAGCAGCACCGTGATTACCATGAGGATAAGCGCACTTGGCACCCGTCTGGCGGGCTCTTTGGTCTCCTCCGCCATCTGCGACATGGTCTCAACTCCTGTGTAGGCTATGGCCGCTAAGGCTATGCCCAGAAAGAGGTTCTCAGCCGACGGCCAGTAATTAGTGATATTAAACGTCAGCTTATCCAGATTAAAAACGAAGACCAGCCCAAGGACGATGATTAATAACTGTACACACAGGTCAAGAATAGCGGCAGCGACATTGATGAACGATGTCTCTTTAACGCCGAAGACATTAATTATCATAAGAAAAATGATAATGCCCATGGCAACGATGGTCCCCACGGCAGGGTCACTTTTCAAAGGCTCCCAGAAATAGCCGAGGTATGGCGGTATAGTGTATGCGGAAATGGCGATGGTAACTATATAGCTCAGCATAAGGGCCCAGCCGCTGATGAACCCGGTAAGGTCATTGCCACCCTGCCGGGCAAAGCTTGCAGAACCTCCGGCCTCCGGCAACAGGGCCGTACCTTCCGCATAGGTGAGCGCCGTAAAAACAAAAAATATCCCGGCTATGCCCAGAACTATGGGTGTGGCGCCCATGGCTGCCAATGCAATTACACCGAGCGCGTAGTAGATGGATGAACCGACATTTCCGTAGCCTGCGCTATAAAGGCCGGGGATACCAAGAATACGTCGCAGGCGGTAAACTTTTACACGGTCGGGGCGGACAAATTTGTCGCCGGGTTTGGGCTTCTCTGCCCAACTGTTATCAGGAGTCATATGATCTCTGAAAAGTCCCGTTCTTACGTATGCGGAATTACACTGGGATGTGATTTTACACTTTATTATGCGGGACGTCAAAGCTGTACTTGCGAAGGATTACTTTCAAAAATTTGCGGGGCTGGATATAACAGGCTGATACCGTTAAGGCTGATTTAACTTTACAAGTGTGAGGGGCGGGGTTATAATCTTTGCTTGTGTTTGAAATCAGCCCTGACCTGATGGGTATACTCACCAGGCTTTCCCCGGTCTGCGCCTTTCAAGAATGCAAAGCCTACCTGGTAGGGGGTTTTGTGCGCGACTGGCTGGTGGGCCGGGACACCTCCGACCTCGATATCGCCGTCAGCGGCGATTCGCTGGCAGTTGCCCAGGAGGCCGCCGAGCTCGTGGACGGCCGCTACGTGATACTGGACGAGGAGAACCGGGTGGGGCGCGTGGTGGTAACCGGGGACTGCGAGCCGTGGCACATCGATATAACCTCCTATGCCGGCGACATTGAGCGTGACCTGCTGAGGCGTGATTTCACTGTGAACGCCATGGCGCTGGACCTGGCGGCTTTCGTATCCGGCGAGGTATCGCTGCTCGACCCCTCGGGCGGCGAAGAAGACCTGAAAAAAGGCCTGCTCCGGCAGGTCAGCGACCGTGTCTTCGAGAGCGACCCGTCGCGGCTGATGCGCGCGGTGAGGCTCTCCAGGGAGCTTAACCTCGAGATAGACCCGATAACGGAGGACACCATCAGGCTTAACAGCAGGCTGATAGAGTCCGTGCCCGGCGAAAAGGTCAGGGAGGAATTGCTCAAGGTGCTGGCGCTGCCCTTTGCCGGCAATTCCGTGCGTTACCTCGATGACCTGGGTCTGCTCTGCAGGATAGTGCCTGAGATAGAGGCCATGAAGGGCGTCCGGCAGCCCAAGGAGCACTACTGGGACGTGTTTGAACATTCCATCGAGTCCATCGCGGCGCTGGAATATATCCTCAGGGAGAGCGATTGGGCGTACGGGCGCAAGGAGCTCAGGTCGGACGTGCCGTGGACGCAGGAGATTGAGCAGCATTTCGGCCAGGAGGTCTCCGGCGGCAGCAACCGCAGGACGCTGTTAAAATTGGGCATACTGCTGCATGACATTGCCAAGCCTAAGACGAAGACCGTCGAAGAAAGCGGCAGGATAAGGTTCCTCGGGCATACCAAAGAAGGTTCGCTGCTGGCTGCTTCGATACTCGACCGCCTGAGGTTCAGCGTGCGCGAGATAAATTACGTCGAGAGAGTGATTTACCACCACCTGCACCCGGCCCAGATGTCCAATGAGGGGATGCCGACCCACCGCGCCATTTACCGCTATTTCAGGGACACCGCGGGCACAGGCATCGATGTTATTTTCCTGGCGCTGGCCGATTACCTGGCGGTGGCGGGGCCGCGGGTGGATATCCGCGAGTGGCACATGCATATTGCGCAGGTCAAGTATATAATAGAAGTCCATAAAAAACAGGAAAAAGAGATAATGCCCGTCAGGCTGATTACCGGCGAGGACCTGATGCAGGAGTTCAGGATGGGCCCGGGCCGCACCGTCGGCAGGCTGCTGGCTTTAGTCAGGGAGGCCCAGGCCGCGGGCGAGATACGGACCAGGGAAGAAGCCCTGCAATACGTCCGCAACGAGTTGGGCAAAGGCGCCTGCTGCGCTGCCTGACGGTTAAGGATGGCCGGAATTCGAAAGAGTCATTACTCAGGAGGGAGAATAGATAATTGAAAACAAGTAATCTCTGGCTACTATTTTTTATCGCTGTCCTGGTGGGGTTCGGTATCTGGGCGATTGTGCCGCTGGACGGTGACAGGTTCGGCCGGCAGGGGCTTACCCTGGGCCTGGACCTCAAGGGAGGCGCTTACCTGGTGTATGAAGCCGACCTTTCCAAGAAGGACGCGTCCCAGACGGTCGACCAGGTCATGACCAGCGTGCTGAGTAAAATCGAAAGGCGCGCCAACGCCTTTGGCGTAAAAGAGCCCATCATCCAGCGGCAGGGCGAGAACCGCATACTGGTGCAACTGCCCGGCGAAAAGAACGTCGATGAAGCCAAGAAGCTCATCGGCCAGGTCGCGCTGCTGGAGTTCAAAGAAACTACGTCCGACCCCTCCGGCCAGCCCCAGAGGGATGACAAGGGCGAGATACTCTGGAATATCGCCAGGGGTACCGGCAGCGACGGGCAGACGAAAGACCTGACAGGCAAATACCTCAAGCCGAATTCCAAGATAGTGCTCAAGCCGCAGACCAATGAGCCTGAGGTTGCCTTTGAATGGAACGACGAAGGCGCGGTGCTTTTCGAGCAGATAACCAAGCGCAATATCGATAAGCCGCTGGGCATCTTCCTCGATAACCAGCTTATTTCGTATCCCACGGTGAGGGCGGTTATCAAGGGCAGCGGCATCATCGAGGGCATGGATATGAAAGAGGCCCAGAACCTCGCCATCCAGCTCAATTCCGGCTCCCTGGACGTGCCGCTGACTGTTATCCAGGAGCAGACGGTTGACGCCACACTGGGCGCCGACTCGATAAAAAAGAGCGTGGTGGCGGGCGCCATCGGCCTGCTGCTGGTTATCCTCTTCATGCTGTTGTATTACAGGATGGCGGGGGTCGTGGCCGCGCTGGCCCTGATTACCTACGGCATCATCATAACCGCGATTTTCAAGCTGGTGCCGGTCACACTGACCATGGCCGGCATTGCTGCGGCCGTTGTATCGGTGGGCATGGCGGTGGACGCCAACATACTCATCTTTGAGCGTACCAAGGAGGAACTGCGGGCGGGACGCACGCTGGGCGCGGCCGTGGACGCCGGTTTCAACCGGGCCTGGCTGGCCATACGCGACAGCAACGTCACCACCTTCATCGCCTGCATAGTCCTTTACTGGTTCGGCGATACCTTCGGCGCCTTCATGGTCAAGGGCTTTGCCCTGACCCTCTTCATCGGTGTGGCGCTGAGCATGTTCACGGCCATCACCGTCAGCCGGCTCTTCCTGGTAATGATTGTGAGAGTGGTCAAGAATTCCTGGTTTTACGGAGTTAAAGCATGATCGACATAGTAAATAAACGCAACTGGTTTTTCCTTATCTCCATCTTTTTGCTGGTCCCCGGCATCATCTCGATGATAGCCTTCGGCTTCAGGCTGGGCATAGATTTCAGCAGCGGCACAGTGATGACGCTGCGCTTCAGCCAGCCTGTTGACCAGTCGGCCCTGCGGCAGCAGATGTCAACCCTGGGATATGCCGACGCCACCATCCAGAAGACCAGCGAAGGGGACTTCCTGGTGCGCACCAAGGACATAGATACCGACCAGAAAATCGCCCTCATAGACGGCTTGGAGAAGGGGTTGAATCTGGAGGTTACCGTAAGGGACTTCGCCACCGTGTCCCCGCTGGTGGCCAGCGAAGTGGCGCGCAACGCGGCCATCGCGGTGGGCGTGGCCTCGCTATTCATGATCCTTTACATCGCCTTTGCCTTCCGCCATATGCCCAACCCCTTCAAATGGGGGTTGAGCGCGGTGATCGCCCTGTTGCATGACGTCCTGATCGTGATGGGCATTTTTTCGATACTGGGCTGGCTTATCGGCTACCAGGTCGATTCCATGTTTATCACCGCCATGCTGACCATCGTCGGGTTTGCCATCAACAACACCTGCGTGGTTTACGACCGCATACGCGAGAACGTGCGCCGGGGCATCAGCAAGGACTTCGCGGTGACGGTGAATTCGAGTATATTGGAAACCATGGCCCGCTGTTTGAATACCAGCCTGACCGTAATACTCACCTGCCTGGCCCTCTACATTTTCGGCGGCGTGACCATTCAGCAGTTCATCATGGCGCTGCTGGTGGGTGTAGTGGTCGGCATTTATGACTCCATCTTCGTGGCCGGCCCGCTGCTGGTGCTCTGGGACAGGGGCATGAAGACCCAGGCTAAGGTTGCCTGAGCAATGAAAAAGGACTTCAGCGGATAATAAGGGGGAATTATGGACAGGAATCTTTTTATCGGGATATGGGCCTTGCTGATGATACCGCTGGCCACCTTTATGGGGATTGCCGGCATGATACTCGGCGTGGCTGTAATACTCTTCCTCGGCATGGGCTCCAAAGAAGGATAAACAGGGCCCGGGGAAATTAAAAAGCGGGGCGGAAGCCCCGCTTTTTTTATTCAGTCGAGTAGTCTGTGGATGCTGCGGATCTTCTTGATGAAGTCACCGAAATCGTGGGGGGAATAGCACATGGGCGGCGCCCCCAGCGGGTCGAATACCTCGTCCCGGCCCATCAGCATTTCGAAGGTTGCCGCGACCGAAAAGGCCAGCGCCTGGCGGTTATAGCCGCCTTCCAGCGTGAAGGCCAGCCGGTTGGGGCAAAACTCGTCCGAGATGGACTTGATGGTCCGGGTCATCCTGGCGTAACCGGGCGTGGTGACGTTCATCTGGGAGATGGAATCCTGCCAGTGCGCGTCGTAGCCTGCCGATACCAGCATTAACTCCGGCTCAAAGCGCCGGGCCACGGGGACCAGTATCTCGTTGAAGGCCTGCAGGTACTCTTTATCGCCCAGTTCCGCCTCGAGGGGGACGTTCACATTGTAGCCTTCGCCCGCGCCCCTGCCCGT
>JBFYUA010000018.1:0-21860 GCA_041300305.1 Dehalococcoidia bacterium
CGACCCATTTTTTCATCTTTTTCTTTGCCATGACCAGGTACCTCCTCGCGCATAAAATCAGGGGAATTTTAACACATTTTGCTTAATTGAAGTTCTACCAAGCTGATAATCAGGTTATCCCGGTATTCATCCGGCGATGACCATAGTGCGGCAGATCTTAAATCAGGTGGCGCTTCTGTGATCTCCGCTAATGCGGACATCGCCATCGCTGAAGAACTTGAACTGGTTGCGGCCGTGGCCCTTGGAGTAATACATCGCGGCATCGGATTTCCTGGTCAGGGTTTCCAGGTCATGCGCATCTTCCGGGTAAACGGCTATACCTATGCTGGTGGACAAACGCAATTGATGGCCGTCGATTGCGAGCGGCTCTGCAAAGGCGCCCAGTATCTTTTGGGCTATGGCGGCGGCATTGTCTGCCTGGTTGGTCTCCATCGTCACCAGAATAAACTCGTCCCCGCCGACGCGGGCCAGGGTGTCGCTGGCCCGTATTATTCCCGTAAGCCGCGTGCTGATAACCTTAAGTACCTGGTCACCGGCATCGTGGCCGAGCGTATCATTGATCGTTTTAAACTTGTCCAGGTCCAGCGACATGACAGCCAGCCTGGCCTTGTGTCGGTAAGCCAGCGCTGCCGCGATGCTGAAGCGGTCGAGCAGCAATACCCGGTTGGGCAATCCTGTCAGGAAGTCATGCGTCGCCATCTCCTCGAGCTTTTGCTCCAGCTGCTTGCGTTCGGTAATATCTGTCATCACGGCTGTGATACCTATAACCTTTTCACCTTCATATAGCAATTGCCTGGATGTGCGCACAAATATGACCCTGCCGTCTTTATCCAGCAGGCGGAATTCCCATGGTATTAGTTGCCCGGACACCAGGTGGTTGAAAGTTTCTAAAAGGCCCGGCAGGTCATCGGGGTGAATAAGCGGGAAAACAGGTTTCCCGATTAATTCGCTCTTCTTGTACATGGTAAGGCGTTCAACTGCCGGGCTGATATAGGTTATGTTTCCCTGGTTATCCAGCATGTAAAAAATATCGTTGATATTCTCAATAAGTAGCCGGTATTTCTCCTGGGCGCTGCGCAGCGCTTCCTCAGTCTGCTTGCGCTCGGTGATATCGCGGCTGACTGACCGGAAACCGGTAATCTCACCCCGTTCGTTTTTACGCAGGGAAATGGATGATTCCACGATTATTATGCTGCCGTCTTTGCGCAATATTTTATGTTCAAGGCCGTTGTTTGGCTCTCCCGTTCTGAATACCTCGTTGAAAGCGATCAGCAGCAGTTTGACATCGTCTTCGGGTACTGCAAGGCGATAATTATTCCCCATCAATTCTTCACGTTTATACCCGAGGTTGCTGCATACCGAATCGTTGACGAGGGTAAAGTTGCCGGCCAGGTCCACTTCGTAAAAGGAGTCATACATCTGCTCCAGGACAACGCGGTTTTTTTCCTCCGACTGCCTTAACTCCTCCGTCAATTTATTGCGTTTATCCCTGTCGTTAAATGTGAGTGCTATAAGCATGCTTATAACAATTGCCAGTATCACAAAGGCGACCATCCTTAGCATGGCATCAGGATAAGGGGAGATGAAAAAAGCGCGCGGCAGGAATATGAGCAGCGAGGCTACATTTGCCAGCAGGGCGCCGCGTAGCCTGTAGTAGTAAGAAGAATATAAAATAGGTAACAGGAAAAGCATTCTATGCGGGTCATGTACAGTGTAGAGGATGTCCCAGCGCAGGGCTGCCCATCCAAAAAGATTGACCAGTTCACCGAAGTAATAAAAGATGGTACTGGCGGCAAAGAGGGCAATCAAGATGTAAAGATGCCTGTCCCTAAAAATGGCCTGTTTCATTGAGGATACACTCTTCCTTTTGCCTGGCCAGGCGCCCGTTTTGCCGGTGCAGATTTGGCCATGCGCGCCACTCTATATTTTATTAAAACACGTCCTGCAGTCCGGGTTCAATGAATTTGAAACCGTCCTTGTGAAATAGCTTTAAGCAGGCATCCACCACGGCCGGGTCATACAGGTTTCCCCTGCCATTTGATATCTCCTCAAGGGCCTTATCGATTCCCAGTGCCGGCCGGTGCGGGCGTGCGGATGCCATGGCTTCAACCACGTCGGCTACGGCCAGTATCCTTGCCTCAGGTATCATGTCCCCGCCCCGCAGGCCCTGCGGATATCCCGACCCGTCCAGCCTTTCATGGTGCTGCCATACGGTAAGGGCGATGGGCCAGGGGAGCTCAATATCAACCAGTATGTTGTAGGCATTCTGCGGGTGCGCCCTGATAAGTGACATTTGCATTTCAGTGAGCTTGCCCCGGTACATGAGTATCTCCAACGGCACGGCAAGCTTGCCTGAATCATGTATATAGGAGCTCAGGCGGATACCCTCGATTTGTTCTTGCGGAAGGCCCATGCCGGCGGCTAAAGCACAGGTGAGCTCAGCCACACGGTGCTCGTGGCTGGTGGTATAAGGGTCCCTGCTTTCGTTAAATTTCGACATGGCTACGATAATACTGTGCAGCGCATCGCGGTACTTCCTTTCAACCACCTTTAAAGCTTCCTCCGCCGCCCGCTGGACGGTGATATCGCCTATGCTTGACAGGATGCATCTTTCGTTGTTAACCATAACCATGTTAGCCGAAAAAAGCCCGGTTAACACCTCCCCCGTCTTTTTTCTGAACGTATACTCTATAGCGTGAACCTCACGTCCCTGCGCCAGTTCGTTGACAACAGCCAGGCGGTCCTCATCCCTGACCCACAGGCCCAGGTCAAGCGTGGTTTTCCCTATGACTTCAGCATATTTATACCCGGCAATGGTCTCAAAGCCGTTATTGACTTCGAAGATACTGCCGTCAGAGGGCCTGGTGAGGGTAATGGCATACGGTGATGACTGGAAAGCCGTGGAGAATTTCTCCTCCTGGGTTTTAACGTCGGCCAGCAAACGCCGGTTAACCATCAGGACAAGGCTGATAGTAAGGCAGACGCTGAGCACGATATACACAGTGATAGCCAGCGCATCGACTGCGCCCCCTTTAAAGAAATCATTGGTTTGCCCCGGGCAGATAATATGCAGCAAGATCCTGATAAAGCTGAATACAACGTAACCTGCGAAGACTATACCTGTCAGCCCGGTTATTCGGCGCATGCCGGCGTCCACGCGGCGCAGCAGCAGCCAGCCGCACTGGAAGGTTAGGACCATTGACATTGCCGATAGGGTAATTTCCCGTACCCTGAGGTCCGGTTGAACCAGGGCGTAATAAGTAAATATGGCGATAAAAACGGCCAGTAGAACGTAATTTTGGATTTGCCAGCCCTTTTTACCGGTGAAGCGCTCCAGTCCGATTAATAGAATTAATGCCCCGCCCTGGATCATAGTATTGGCAAGCACCATGGATACGAGGTCGGGCGCCAGTCCGCGCAGGACAATCAATGTTGACCCGGCCGCCTGCAGGATCATATCCGTCAGCCAGAAGGCTATACCTGCAAAGCGTCCCCGGTTCTGACCCCATATGACCGCCACCGCAGCGGCGCTTATAATGTTAATGATGACGTATAGCAGCATCAGTGTCTTGATATCAAGCATCATTTGTTTCCCCCATCAGCTTAAGGCTATTTTCTCTTAACTTTTAATTAGTCCTTGAATTTAAAATTCTTCTTCGTGAATAGCTCCAGGCAGGCTTCAACGACACCGGGATCGTACAGCCTGCCCGTATTCTTCGATATCTCCTCAAGCGCCTTATCGATTCCCAATGCCGCCCGGTAGGGGCGGTGTGAAGCCATGGCTTCAATCACGTCTGCCACCGCCAGGATTTTGGCTTCCAGGAGCGTATCCTCACCCTTTAGCTGGTTGGGATAACCCGAACCGTCCAGCCTTTCGTGGTGCTGCAGGACGGTCCTGGCAACGTTACAGGGGAACGCCATACCTTTGACGATATCGAAGCCGGCCTGGGCATGGGTTTTTATCAGGCTGAATTCAATATCGGTAAGTCCTCCGGGTTTGCTGAGGATATCAGAGGGAACATTTATCTTCCCGATATCGTGGATTATCGCCGCTATCCTGAGCTGGTCAATCCGGTTATTCTCCAGCTTCATTTCCCCGGCAATGGCGGTAGCCAGGCCGGATACTCTCTGCTGATGGCCCGCGGTGTACGGATCTCTCGTTTCCACAATTTTGACTATGGTATCGATGGCGTCATTCAGGGTCTTCTTTAGGGATTCGTAGCTTTTTACCAGTTTTTCTTCGGCTTGTTTGCGCCCGGTGATATCCGTAAGTAAAACCACTTTACTTGCCGGATGGCCACCTGAATCAGTGATAGCAGAGGTACGCAGGCTATAGGTCCGCTGTTGACCGTGTCGTTCTAAGAACAGTTCCTCACCCACTTTGTCCATTTTATTAAACGGTATTGCCGTAGCAGACTGATGAGGCCATATCCGTTCTATGGAAAGTCCAAATGCATCTGAAATTGTGTAACCGGTCAGTTGCTCTGCTGCCGGGTTCAAGTCCAGGACACGGTTATGCATATCCAGTACCAGTATGCAGTCTCCAATTTGCTCAAAGACGATATCCCTTGCAACGGGTATAACTTGCTCTAAATGGAATTTAGGCAGGTTCAGTATCAATATGACAGCTCCGAAGCAGCCTGCCCATGATGAATGCCCCACTGAAAATTTTAAAGATGAGAGCAGGCCCGTCACTTCGATAAAAGCTGTTATCATGGGAATAACCGCCGCTATCAGCAGAAATATCGATTCCCGCCTGTAGCTAAATCGGCTCCGGATGATATTCCAGGTAATGAGGATGCTGCCGGTTAAAGTCAGCACAGCTATGTAAAACATGCAGGCCCAGTAAATTATGCCGTAGGCGGGTTGGAGCGGCAGGTAAGGATTTTGGCTGTCAAGACCGGTCTCCGTCCACATAAGTCCATACATATTATTGGTCGCGAGTGCCAATATAGCTATGAGCGGCATAATGGCAAACAGGATGTAGATGCGCCGGGTGAATAATTTTATGGGCCCAAGGTAGTGAAAAATATAGAACAACCAGAATGTCAGGGCCATCATCCCCAGGACAAGTTGTAACCCCACCAGGGACTCTTTATAAGAGGCCACCGGGAGACCAATCTCAATAGCGTGCGACAGTATCCAGAGCGCACACAAAAATACCAGTGTTACCCCGGTGAGCCTGGCCTGACGGTTGAGATCCCGCCAGGGAAAGTAAATTGCCAGCAGCAGCAGGATAGCCGATGCTATTAATTCTGCGATAACACTAAGTGACCATTGCCAAAACATATATCACACCGCTTTAAACTCGAATCTGCCGCTGTTGAAAAGCTCCAGGCAGGCGTCGACTGCACCAGGATCATAGATTTTGCCCTTGCCCCTGGAGATATCCTCAAGCGCCTTATCAATACCCATTGCCGCCCGGTAGGGGCGGTGTGAAGCCATGGCTTCTACCGCGTCGGCCACAGATAGTATTTTTGCCTCTAAAAGGATGTCCTCACTTTTTAGCCCGTTGGGGTATCCGGAACCATCCAGCCTTTCGTGGTGCTGCAGGACAACCCTGGCAACATTACAGGGGAAATCCATGCCTTTGATAATATCGTAGCCACCCTGAACATGAGTTTCTATCAGGTCCAATTCCATTTGGGAGAGCGCTCCCGGTTTACTGAGGATATCAGAAGGAACATACATTTTGCCGATATCATGGATGACTGCAGCCGTCCTGAGTTGATCAATGCGGGTATCATCCAGCTTCATTTCCACGGCAATGGCGGTTGCCAGTTCGGCCACTTTCTGCTGATGGCCTGCAGTATAAGGGTCTCTCATTTCCACGATTTTGACCATGGTATTGATGGCGTCATTGAGGGTTTTTTTGAGGGATTCGTGGCTTATAACGAGTTTTTCCTCAGCCAGCCTGCGCTCGGTTATGTCCCTGGCCTGGCCCAATATCGATACCGGTTTGCCGTACTGGTCACGGATGACTCTGAACCTGCATTCCGACCAAAAGGCCGTGCCGTCTTTTTTATTAAACTCCAGTTCAAGATTAAGAATGGGGTTGTAGTCCGGGTCGGCCTGTGTCCTGGGGACCGCCTCTAAAAATGCTTCGGCCACCACTTTCAGCGACGCCGGCGTGAAGTACTGCTCCAGCGACATCTCCATTATCTCCTGCACCGTGAAACCGCTTTGTTTTTCCGATGCGGGACTGCAGTATATAAGCTTGAAATTCATGTCTAGAAGCCAGACCCCGTCGACCGTATTGTCTGCCAGCAGGCGGTATTTTTCCTCCGATGCCCGCAGCGCCTCCTCGGCCTGCTTGAGCCTGCGCCGTTTCTGCGAATCCCGCAGCGCATATTCCACCGTAGACGCCAGGCGGGTCAGCCTGTCTTTAGGCACGTAGTCGCTTGCCCCCTCCTTGATCAGCGCCACCGCATTTTCTTCGCCGATGGCGCCTGAGACAATGATCAGGGGGATATCCAGGCCGCCTTCTGCAAGCACTGCCAGGGCCCCGGGCGCGTTGAATTGCGGCAGGTCAATGTCCGAGAGGACTATGTCAAAGGGTTCCTCGGCCAGGGCGGCTTTCATCTCAGCGGCTGTGTCGGCCACCGCAAAGGTGACACGATAACCCGCTGTTTCCAGCGCCCGCACCTCGAATGATACATCCCTGTGCGAATCCTCAATTAATAATACGCTGAGCGGTTTTTCCATTCACTCCTCATTTATTTCACAGGCAAAGTTTAGAATCAGGCTTGTAATGACAATATCACACTGATTTAAACTCGAACTTACCGCTGTTGAAGATCTCCAGGCAGGCATCCACTACATCTGGATCATAGATTATGCCCCTGCCCATGGATATCTCCTCCAGCGCCTTGTCAACACCCAGTGCCGGCCGGTACGGGCGGTGTGAAGACATGGCTTCAACCACATCGGCTACGGATAGTATTTTTGCTTCCAGTAGCGTATCCTCACCCTTTAAGTGATTAGGGTAACCCGAACCGTCCAGCCTTTCATGGTGCTGCAGGATGGCTTTGGAAACATCACAGGGGAAATCCATGCCTTTGACAACGTCGTAGCCGCCCTGGGGATGGGTCCTTATCAGGCTGAATTCAATTTCCGATAGCCTGCCGGGTTTGCTGAGAATATCAGAGGGAACATACATTTTCCCGATATCATGGATTACTGATGCCGTCCTGAGCTGATCAATGCGGGTATCTTCCAGCTTCATTTCTGTAGCTATGGCAATTGCCAGGCCGGCCACCCTTTGCTGATGGCCTGCAGTATAAGGATCTCTTATTTCCATAATTTTGACCATGGTATTGATCGTGTCATTCAAGGTCTTCTTTAAAGACTTGTAGCTTTTTTCAAGCTTTTCTTCGGCCGTCTTGCGCCCGGTGATGTCGGAGATACACCCGACCATTTTTGTGGGTTTGCCATTCCTGGCGAAAACCGCCTTACCCCTGGAGTTTTGCCAGCGGTATTCGCCGGACTTATGTTGATGCCGGTAGTCGATATCATAAGGCATGCCCTTTTCAAGATGGTTGTTCAAAGCGGCCGTCACGCGATCATGGTCATCGGGGTGGATTCTTGACTCCCAGGCTTGAAAAGTATGTGGCAATTCCGGATCGTCAAACGAGTATCCGATAATCTCACACCAGCGCGGGGTAAAAAACTCCGTATTGGTTTGGATATCCCATTCCCAAAGGCCTTCATCGGTCGCGGCAATTGCCAGCCGATATCTTTCTTCGCTCTTAATCAGCAAATCCTCAGCCTGCTTGCGCTCGGTAATATCCATTAAGAAATTCAGGGTTGCCGGTTTACCCTCCCAGGTTATCAGTACCATGTAAAGGTTTATCCATCTGGTCTGCCCGGTTCTGCTAATGGCACGGAACTGATAAGAATTCTCGCATATTTCACCCTGCATCCACCGTGATTCTCTTTCAATAATCCATTCCCTGTCTTTAGGATGCACATAATCGAGGAAGGGTTTGCCCGTCATCTCGTCGACGGAAAACATTGCGCTCGCTGACAGTGAGTTATTGACAAATTTCAATAAACCATCCTGTATGACGCATATGCCTTCCACTGCGCTCTCCACCAGTGTGCGGTATTTCTCCTCAGAATCTTGCAGGGCCTGCCTTGACCTCTTGCGCTCGGTGATGTCATCGATAATGCCGCGGTAACCTCCAATCTTACCATCCGCCCGGCGCCAGGCGCCGGCCGTAATCATGCATTCGATCAGCGTGCCGTCCTTCTTGCGAAAAGTGATTTCGAACTCCCTTACCCCTCCTTTGGCCTCCATTTCCTTCTGAAACACCTTGCGGTAACCGGGATCAGCATATATACTGAGTACAGGCAGAGCCATCATCTCATCCATGGTGTAGCCACACAATTTGCACATGGATTGATTAACGTCAATAAAGCGGCCTTCCTTGGTTGTGACGAAGATGGCGTCCATGGAATCTTCGAAAAGTATGCGATACTTCTCTACGCTGTCCAGGAGCGCTTGCTCACCCTTCTTGCTATGTGTGATATCCCTGATGAAATTCAGCGTTGCCGGCCGGCCTTCCCAGTCTGTATTAACCGCGTTGAAGTCCACCCACTTTGTATCACCCTCCGAATCGATCAATCTTAATTCATATCCCAGGGGGGACTCCTCACCTTTAATCTTTCCGCTGTCCTGTCCCCCCGCTAACTGCCTGTCGGCGGGATATATGAATTCGATAAAGGGTTTTAATAGCATCGTTTCCCCCGGATATCCCAGTATCTCTGTTGTCCTGCCATTGACGAATTTAACCAGGCCATCCTGGACAATCAGGATAGCCTCGCCGGCATTCTCCACCAGGCTGCGGTATTTCTCCTCCGAATTCAGTATCGTCTCTTCCGCCTGCTTGCGTTCGATGGAATAGCGCAGCACGCGCCACAGTACACTGCCGTCAATCTTTTCCTTTAACAGGTAATCCTGCGCGCCATTTCGCAGGGCCGCAATGGCCGTGCTTTCATCATCAAGCCCGGTAATAACGATGACGGGCAGATGGACAGCATTTTTGGTAATGGCTTTAAGTGTATCCATTCCCTTGCTATCGGGCAGCCCCAGGTCGAGGAAAACCACATCGAAATCATCAGCGGCCAGGCGTGCCAGTCCAATCAGGAGTCTATCGACTTGCGCCAGGTGGTAACTACCCCTGGCTTCTTCCTTCAGCAGTTCCCCAAAAAGCCGGGCGTCTTCCGGGTTGTCCTCGATCAAAAGGATATTAATAGTCTCATGTTTCATGTTTACTGGATTTTCCGTTCGGTGGCAGTTTTACAATTTCAAACCAGAAATTTTCAATCCCCTTGACTACCCTGGAAAACTCATCCAGGTTGAGCGGCTTGGTTACAAAGCAGTTGGCATGCAGGTTGTAGCTTCTAATGATATCCTCCTCGGCGTCTGAAATCGTGAGCACGACCACCGGGATGCGTTTCAGTTCGGGATCATCTTTTATCTCCTTAAGTGTCTGGCGGCCATCCTTGCGCGGCATATTAAGGTCGAGCAGGACGACGTCCGGGCGTGGCATCTTTGTGTATTTGCCTTGTTGGCGCAGGAAAGCCATGGCCTCCACACCGTCGGGTACGTGATATAGCGTATTATTGAGTTTACAATCCTTCATGGCTTCCGTTACCAGCCTTGCGTCCGTAGGATTGTCCTCGACCAGCAAGATAGTAATTGGCTCTGCATATTTCGTGCCTGTCATTGCCGGTTACCTCCTTTCATTGGAATGGTAAAGTAAAATGTTGCCCCTTGGCCGGGTTCTGATTCTAACCAGATGCGCCCGCCATGGCGCTCCACAATCCTCTTGGCCACAGCCAGCCCAAGTCCGATGCCGGGCACCTCGCGCCCCTGCAGGCGCTGGAAGATGATGAAAATCTGCTCTTTGTATTCGGGTGCGATGCCTATACCATTATCCTGTATTGAGAAGGCGTATTCGCTGATTTTCTTCTCGGCGGAAATATGAACACGGGGCTGCTGCTTACCATGGTATCTGATCGAATTAGATATCAAATTCTGAAAGAGGCGCACAAGTTGCTCCCGATCCCCATAGATCTCAGGTAGCGGATCATGCGTAATGTCAGCTTTACTCTCCTCGATGGACTTCTTGAGGCTTCCGATTACCTGAATAATGACCGACTCGCCGTTCACGATCTCAAACTGTTCTCCCTTGGTTTCCACGCGCGAATATTCGAGCAGGCCGCTGATCATATTCTGCAAGCGGCTGGCCCCGTTGACAGCTATATCTATGAACTCCACAGCTTCTTTATCCAGCTTTGACTTATTACGCCTTTCCAGCAATTGCAGGTAGCTGGATATGGTGCGCAGAGGTTCCTTAAGGTCATGCGAGGCGACATAAGCGAACCTTTGCAGCTCTTCATTGGAGCGTTCCAATTGTACCGTCTTTTCCGCAAGCGCCCGCGCGTTGCTTTTGCGCTCGGTGATGTCCCTGGCCTCGCCAAGGATGAAGGCCGGCTTGCCACTATTATCCCGTATCACACTAAAAGTATCTTCCGTCCACCGGGTTGTGCCGTCCTTGCAGTAATACTCGAGTTCTAATGTGTGAATGAGATTGTAGTCCGGGTCGGCCTCCACATAGGGCAGCTCTTTTATAAACAAATCGGATGCTAGTTTCAGCGACTCCGGCGTGAGACTTTGCTCCATTGTCAGTTCCATTCTCTCCTGTAGTGTAAAGCCGCTAATTTTTTCCGTGGAGGGACTCAGGTATACAGTCTTAAGGTTCATATCCATGAGCCATATCATGTCGTTTGTGTGATCTGCAAGCAGGCGGTATTGAGTCTCGCTTGCCTGCAGGCTTTCTTCCGCCTGCTTGCGCTCGGTGATGTCGCTGCAGGCGCCGATCATTTTCACGGGTTCGCCGGCTTCATTGCGTAAGGCGCTGCCATGGTCCACCCAGTAGCGATAAGTCCCATCCTTGCGTTGAATTCGGTACTCACCCTCATACTTTGTTCCTTCCTTCAGGTGCTGCTCGAGAACAGCATTGATATGGCCGATATCATCTTTATGGATAGCCGTTTCCCAGGCCTCTATGGTCCGGGGGAATTCACCGGGCCGATAACCCAGTATCTCATCAATCCTGCCATACCATTCCAATCTGCCGCCGGGTATATCCCATTCCCAGATCAAATCGCTGGCGCTGGCAGCGGCCACGCGGAATCTCTCTTCGCTCTCCTGCAGAGTTTCCGACGCTTGCTTGATCTCCGTGATATCCCTTAATACAGCCATCATGCCCACCGGGTTGCCCTCCCGGTCCTTCCTCAAAACTGCGTTCAGCAAAACTGGTATGTGCTTCCCATCTTTGGCTTTCAGGGAAAATTCCTTGTTACGCAGGAAACCAACCTCGGCTATTTCCTTTATCGCTTCCAGGACCCTGGGTACCTCGCTTTCGGTAACGAGCATGGTGGGCAATTCGCCGATTATCTCCTGCCCGTAGCCGAGCAGCCCGGTCACGGCCCTGTTAAACTGCGTTATCCTGCCATGCATATCATATGCGAATACTGGGTCGGGAATAATCTCGATCATTTCCAGGGTGGTCCTGGACGCCACCACTTGCGATTCGGCAATTAACCTCTTGTTTTCTACCTGTTTGTAGCTTGTGGTCATAGTGTTGAAGGCGTCTGCCAGCCGGCCGATCTCGTCTCTGGATTTAATCTCGATGCGGTAGTCCATGTTGCCGCGGCCTATGACGTCGGCGCCCTTTGCCAGCTTCAGCAAAGGGGATGTGATCGTGCGGGCGAAGAAAACCCCTCCAGTGGCGGCAAGCGTAGCTATAATCAGGCCCATCGCCAACAGGATGTTGCGTAGCGCGACTATGGGATCAAAGGCTTCATCCTGGTTTACTTCGGTGATGATGCACATTTCAAGTTCAGGTATCCAGCGGTAGGCGCCGATGACCGGAGTGCCCGCATAGTTGTCATAGAAGCCCACGCCATCGTTATGCGCCAGGGCAACTGTTACTCCATCGGTGTGTATGGACTTGCGCATTGCAACGCCCAGTCCCGCCTTGGGGTCGGTTACGAAGAAGTTGAACTTATTGACCAGGTAAGTCTCCTCGCTGGCGCTCAGGCCGCTGCGCCGGAGCATGATATCGGCCATCTGGTTGAGGTTGAGGTGCCCTGCGAGCACAGCTACCAGGCGGCCCTGCCTATCCCTGACAGGCGTGCTGACTGTCATGGTAACCTTGTCCGGGCCGATGGAGTAGTAGGGATTCTGGGCATAGGTGCGCTTCTTGCCTTCGAGAAAGTATGGCTCGCTATCCCGGTACTTGCCTTCGTGACCCACGCCCTCTGTGCAGATCAATACCCTCCCATCAGAGGGGTTGAGCACAAACAACTCATTAAATCTGTTTTCCTCAAGCATGGGTGCAAGATGGGACTTGAGTAAATTCTCGTAGGCCAGACGGTATTCGGGACTTGCCGGGTCAGCCGATACCAGTATGTCCGCATCACTTTGCACCAGGGGCCGGATGCCAAGCTGCCTCAGCATTATCTCGCTGTCCCCCACCCAGCTATTAAGCTCCGCCTCCTTGAGGATATTGATGGAAATAAGATGGTTGAGCGTATTTTGCTCCAGAGACTGACGGCCGTTTTCAAAAGCCAGGTAGCCCACGACGGCCAGCGGAATGATGGAAAGTAGTATGAAAAGCAGCGTCAGCTTGGTCAGAAAATTCATCTATTACTGCCGCCGTATATTTCATTTATAAAATTCATGGTGTAGGCGGTAGCCGGATCGAAACCTTTGTCCATGAGTTTCTGGTTCAGCAGCATCTGATACATACCTGACCATATTTCAGACCGCATCCAACCCACCCCGTCCTCGCCATCGTAGATTAGGGGCAACTGGGCTTCCATCATCTTAGATTGCAGGGAGGAGTCTTTTTCCCTGGCATATTGCATGGTCACCCGCACGGCCTCGTCAGGATTGCCGATTGTATCCTGCCATCCCTTCAAGCTCGCCCGTATAAACCTGGCAACCAGGTCAGGATTATCGGCGATTAAAGTGTCAGACGTAAAGAGCGTATCTGAGTACATATGTATACCGTAATCCTCCGGCAGTATGCGGTTGACCTCGATGCCCTGCTGAAGCAGCCTGAATAAACCGCCGGTGGTGTATGAATAGGAGATGTCTATCTCACCCTTCTTAAAAGAGGCATAATCATATTCATAGGGCACGGTTCTAACGCGGGTGTGATCGAGCCCTAACTTTTCCATCATTGAGAAGAACTGTAGCCGTGCGTCCACAAAGGCTGTACCTTCCAGGGCAGCAGTCCTATCCAGAAAATCCGCAGGGCGTTTGATGCCTGAATTGGCCAGTGTTACAAATACAACCGGGCTGCGTTTATAGATTACGGCAACGGCCGTTACCGGACTTCCTTCGCTCCGGCTTAACATTATCGAATCGGCCGAAGATATCCCGAAATCAGCCTTGCCGCTGACAACCTGCTCGATGTTGTCGATGCCCTGACCACCCTCAGTAAAGGTTACCGCCAGGTTCTCCCTGGAATAGTAACCTTTTTCCTGCGCCATGTAGAACCCGGCAAACTGGGCCTGGTGCACCCATTTCAACTGCAGGGTTACCCGGTCGGCTGGCTTTGGCACGGGCTGGGGCATGCATCCGGCAAATAAAGGCACAAGCAGGATCGTTGCCATTATTAAATTCACCGTTCTCATTGTTGAGCCTCCGTTTTCCCGCGCTTTTTACCCGTTGTTGCTGCCGCCGCGGCGAAGATCAGGGCAAGGATAGCGAATGTCAGCGGTATCCACAGCTTATAATGCCTTCTGAGCAGCATCTCCTTCTCAGCAAGCTGTAGTTGCCGTACCACAGTGGAATCGCTGAACCTGAATGTGCCGGTCTCTATTATTTGCTCAGGCAGGTCGTTGCTTTTTAGTAACCTGCTCTCGAACCACTCATCATAGTCAACTATGCGGCCGGTTACCGGTTCGACCCACAACTTATCCTTGATATGCATGGCTGCCTGCCTGGGCTTAAAATGCGGGTAAGCTCCGGTGCTGGGGATGTCCCTGATTTCAAAGGTGAACAGGTAAAGGAGGAGCCCGTTTATAGTCTCTTCGTTTTGAAAGACCGCGGTACTTTTACCGTAAAGGCCGGGATGCCATATCTCATAATTTTTTTTCTCCAGGTTCAGGGGAAAACCGAAATAACCCTCACGGTCAATATCACCGTAACCGCGTACCAGCTGCCTGTTATTGACGTCGACACCGATGCTCCCGCTGGTTTCCCAGACCACCTGGCCGCTATTCATGTCCTTAGCCCGCCAGTTCATTTGCATAACGAGCACATCTCCCTTGCGTGTCAGCACCTGCCAGCTTAAGGTCTCCCTGATCGGGAACACCGGACCGAGACCGCTTTCTCCGGGTTGCATTATTCTATCCTCACCGATAAACTCGACGCTGCTGAAATAACCCTGAGGCGCTTTCTCCAGCGCAGGTAAGACCATCAATAGCCAGATTGGTATCATGACCAGCATGACCAGGCCGGAGGCCAGTAATACCCACTGGATTTTTTTCACAGTTTTATCATTCCTTTGAATTTCTCCGCTGGTCGGCCTTGTGCCGGAGCCGTTTTATTACGGTAAACAGCCTGTCTAAATCAGCTGATTTATCCAGGAAATAGTCTGCCCCCAGGTCGAGGCATTTTTTGCGGTATTGAGGATAGGGATAGTTGGTCAGGATGATTACGCAGGCAGCGGTTTCAAATTCCTTCAGTTCCTGCAGGACTTCCATGCCATTCTTGCCGGGCATGCGGATGTCGAGGATGACAATGTCAGGTTTGAGATACCTGATGGAATTCACAGCATCGATTCCATCGGCCGCCTGCCCTATTATTTCTACCCCTGTTATCTCTGCAAGCATGGCTGGCAGCCGATCACGTATAAAAGCTGAGTCGTCAGCAAGGAACACGGTCAGGTTCTTATTTGCTGTCACCGGCTTCCCTCCAGGTTGAACTATTTACACTGGTAGTATAGCCGGCGGTGCGGATTAAGTATGTCGGCAGGAGGCCGGGTATCGTGTAGGATTCAGCCGATTTATTTGTAGGCCAAATCCTACAAGAAGAGGCGGATGTCCGGGGTGGGGCTACGGGGACCGCCGCGCGGCCCAGATTTAGCGGGGCGCCCCGCGCTGACAGGCGAGGGTTGCCTGCGGCTCAGCCGAGCAGCCGGTTCTCGATGGCGTAGCGGACTATTTCCGCATCGGTCTTCAGCCCCATTTTTTTTAACAGCCGGGACCTAAAAGTACTGACGGTTTTGGGGCTCACCGACAGCTCCTCAGCGATGCTTATTGGTGTTCTGCCCGCAGCGATGAGGCGCAGCACGCTGTATTCACGGTCGGAGAGGAACTGGTGAAGCGGGCCTGCGGCCTCAACACCCGCTGCAGAAGCCAATACCTGTGCCAGTGAAGGGCTGACATATTTTTTACCTGAGGCCGCCGCCCGGATGGCGCTTATCAGCTCTTCGGGCGCCCTGTCTTTAGTCACATAGCCCGAAGCGCCCGCTTTTAAAACCCTCAGCGCGTATTGTTCTTCAGGGTGCACGCTCAAGAGCAAAACGGCCAGCCCGGGTTTCTGGCTTTTCAGTTGCTTGAGGATATCCAGCCCGTTCCTGCCGGGCATGGAGATATCCAGCAGCACCACGTCAAACTCATTTTTCCAGACCTGGTTAAGTACTTCCTGCCCGTCAGCGGCTTCGGCGGCCACAACCATGCCGGGGCTACCCGAGATTATCTGTTTGAGGCCCTGGCGCACAATGGGGTGGTCGTCAGCCACCAGTATCCTTATCACCGCAGCGTCTCCCGGGCAGGTAAATTCACTGTGACAGTGGTCCCTTTTCCCTTATTGCCCCTGATATCAATAGTGCCACCCAGGTAGCCACAGCGCTCCCGCATGCCCATCAGCCCAAATGATTTGGAGCCGGTTAACATCTTTGTCTTAATCCCTATGCCGTTATCCCTGACACTCAATTCCAGCGCCCCGTCCTTCTCACGCAGAGATGCGTCAATAATGGTTGCGGAAGCATGGCGGGCGATGTTGGTCAGCAGTTCCTGGAAAATGCGGAAGAGAGCTATGGACTGCTCATCATCCACCCTGATATCAGCAGGCTCAAAGCCCAGTTCAGTTTTGATTCCTGTCCTTTTCTGGAACTCCCCGGCCTGCCATTCCATGGCAGCCATCAGCCCGAGATCGTCGAGCATTCCCGGCCTTAACTCGGTAGATATTCGTTTAACCGTTTTCATTGCGGTATCAATAAGATTTAACATGGAGGCTATTTTCACCTCCTGGGGTTCCTGCCCGGCAGGCAACTTTTTAGATAACCAGGACAGGTCCATTTTCAACGCGGTCAGCGCCTGGCCCAGTTCATCGTGTATCTCGCGCGCCAGGAGCTTCCTGTCCTCTTCCCTTACAGTTAGTAAATGCTCTGAGAGGTTGCGCAGTTCCCGGCGTGATTTCTCCAGTTCCTCTTGAACCTGCTTGTGCTCGGTGATGTCCTGTGCAAGAATTGCAATATCTTCACCTATCGATACAATCACCAGCCGTAACCATGTCGGCCTTGAAACGATCTCTCCAACATATACATCTTCTATTATCTGTGATTTTCCAGAATTGGACACATGGACATATGCTTCAAATATAGATGTGCCTTTATGAGTCGGAAATAAGTCAAGCACCCGCTTGCCTTTTACTTCTTCCGGATCTGTTCCGTTAATACGTGCGATTGTCTCATTTTCGTAAACCCATTTAAAGTCAATAATCTCACCTTTTTCATTGCGCAAGGGACTAAGAATAGTGAATCCATCGGGAGACATTTCCTGCGCAACCCGAAACAACTCCTCGCTATCCCGCAAAGCTTCCTCTGCCCGCTTGCGCTCGGTGATGTTTTGCACGGCGCCGAAAAGTCGCAGGCCACCCGGCGCGTCCGGATCTTCCACGCATTCCATATAGTTGATTATGTACAAAACTCTCCCATCCCTGGTTACTATACGGAATTCACGGGTATTCGATTCTCCTGCGTTCAGTTCTCGCAGTGGTTTTGTGGCTATCTCATGATCATCCGGGTGTGATGTAAACATCCAGCAACCCTGTTCACGCAGTTCTGTTTTCGTATAACCGGTGAGGGTAAAAAACGCGTCTGTGATCCAATCTACCTTGTAACCATCATCGCCGGTATGGACACAGGAATAGGCAAATTCGGAACTCAAACGCGCGATATTGCGGTAACGTTCCTCGCTTTCCCGCAGTGCCTCTACAAACTCTTTGCGCTCGGTGACATCCTGTAAGAAATTCAGGGTTGCCGGTTTGCCCTCCCAGGTAATCAAGACCGCGCTGAGACTTAACCACCTGGTCTGACCCTCATTATTAAGGGCGCGGAAAGAATAGGAGCCATCGAATTTTTCGCCACTGACACGCCGTGACTCTCTTTCGACAATCATTTCTCTGTCATCAGGGTGGACGTAGTCGGTAAACGGTTTGTTCGTCATCTCGTCGACAGGAAGCCCGGCGGTAGCTGCCAGGGCACGGTTCACAAATTTAAATAAGCCATCCTGGATGACGCATATGCCTTCCCCTACGTTCTCAACCAGGTTGCGGTAGTTTGCTTCAGATAATTGCAGAGTTTTTTCAGTCCTTATGCGCGAGATCATATGCCCCAAACGAGAGGCAACAACCTCAATCAAGTGACGCTCTTCCTTCAAGAAAGGCCCTTCATCCTCCGCTGGTTGCTCTTCCAGATAACATACTTCCAATTGACCGGCCTTCTTACCAGCAATTATTATGTTACTGGCCATCATCCAGGGCGTTTCATGGAAAAACGCCGTCTGGAAGGCCCGTCCCTCCAGTGTGATTCGAGTTTCGGTTACTTCGGTAAATTGCATTCCCCAGGGGATGAGCATAACAGCTCTATTCAATAACTCTTCTACTGAGATATCGGGGGCCTCGGACAGTGATGAGATGCTGTAAATACATTTCTGTTCCTTATTCCTCTTTTGCAGCGCGATGTGCTCAAGTCTTCTCTCAGTTATATCACGGTTGCTGCCGCGTTTACCGAGATAGCTGCCGTCACGGCCATATACTTTCCGGCACCGGTGGCCGATCCAGCGTTCGTCCCCGCCCCTGGTGATGATGCGGAAATCCAGAGATTTGTATTTCTCATCGTGGCCAGGGTCTTTCTTTCTATGCCGGAGAAGCTTGTTCCGGTCATCCGGGTGAATTATCTTAAGCATAAAGTCAGGGTCTTGCATAAAGGCTTCAGGCCCGTAGCCCGTGATCTCTTTGCAGCTCGGAGAAACGTAGATGTAGCTGCCATCAGGAGACAGCCAGTATTCCCAATCGGAGGTAAAATCGGCAACGGTGCGGTATTTCTCCTCGCTGGCCAGCAGGGCTTCCTGCATCTGCTTGAGCTCGGTGATGTCGTCGCCGGAGCTCAGGGTGCCGATTATGCAGCCCTGTTCATCGCGCAGCAAGGCATTGTGCCAAGCGACCTGCCGTACCTCGCCTTTGCGGGTGACGACGGGGTTTTCAAAATACTCCGCCGCTTCCAGTTCGCCGGCTATAAGCTTCAAGAAGAACGGATACACCTTCTCCATTCCATCCGGCTGGGGCAGGCAGGTGGAAAACCAGAGCTGCCCGATCAGTTCGCCTTCTCGGCATTCAAACAGCCGACAGCCCTTCCGGTTGATGCTGGTTATCCTTCCTTCGGTGTCCAGCGCGACGATTACTGTCTCTACCGTATCCAGGTAGACCTGGATACGGTCCCATTCCCTTCTCAGCGCCAACTCCGCCTGCTTCTGCCTGGTTATATCGCTCATCGTCGCCAGGCAGACTGTCTTCCCGCTTTTAGCATCCTTGGCCAGGGTCGCCTCGATCCGCACCCAGATATGGGAGCCATCCCTGCGCACCATCCTGAATTCGCAAACCTGGGGCGATTGCGTGGCAAAAAGCTGACGGCGGTGCAGATAGTAGATGTCCTGGTCTTGCGGAAGAATGAGGCTGGTAAACCTCTGCGCACGCAGTTCGCGCGGCACGACTCCCAGCATGTTGGCCCCGGTCAGGTTGGACTCCAGGATTATGCCCTTTTCACTTATGCTGAAATAACCGACCGGCGCAAGATCATACAGCTCAAAGTACCGTTCTTGCGATATCTTCAACTCCTCCTGGGCATGCTGGAACTCCTCGATCTGCATCTCGAGCTCGACCTGGTGCACCCGCAGCTCATGCACGAGTTTATCTAGGCCCTGTTTTTTCAGCAGGGCGGATTTAGCGGCGGAGCGGGTTACCTTCTTCTCCGCCTCAGCCCTCAGTTGACTGCGGCTGCTTTCCTCGTCGCCCTGCTTCTTTACACCGGCCATCAGTCTTTCTCCTTCGATATTGGGATCGTCGCTCCTTTGGAGACTGCAATGACAACCCCAAAAATGTCTTTGCGAGGAGCGCAGCGACGAAGCAATCTACTCACCGCCAGCAGATTGCCGCGCCCTTCGGGCTCGCAATGACGAGAGTGTGAAAGCGCTTGCAATGATATATGTCATACTGCTTTAAACTCAAACCTGCCGCTGTTGAAAAGCTCCAGGCAGGCATCCACCGCGTTGGGGTCATATAGCGTGCCTTTATTCTTTGATATCTCATCCAGTGCCTTATCGATACCCAGCGCCGCCCGGTAGGGACGGTGTGAAATCATGGCCTCCACCACGTCCGCAACTGCTAATATTTTGGCTTCCAGCAGCGTATCCTCACCCTTGAGATGATTGGGATAACCTGAGCCATCCTGTCTTTCATGGTGTTGCACGACGGTCCTGGCAACGTTACAGGGGAAATCCATGCCTTTGACAATATCGAAGCCGCTCTGAGCATGGGTTTTTATCAGGTCAAATTCAATATCAGTAAGTTTTCCGGGCCTGCTGAGTATATCGGAAGGAACATACATTTTCCCGATATCGTGGATTACTGCCGCCATCCTGAGATTATCAATCTGGGTATCTTCCAGCTTCATTTCCCCGGCTATGGCGGTGGCCAGGCGGGCCACTTTCTGCTGGTGGCCTGCTGTATACGGATCCCTAATTTCCACGATTTTGACCATGGTATCGACGGCGTCATTCAATGTTTTCTTCAGGGATTCGTAGCTTTTCAGAAGTGTTTCTTCAGCTTGTTTGCGCTCGGTGATATCCCTGGCGAAAGCAAGCACGATTCTCTGTCCCTCCCACTGCAACACACTGGTGTTGATTTCTACGGGCACAAGTCGGCCGTCCTTACGTATCAGCTTCATCTCATCGGGGCCTGTAGATTTGCCGTTAATATTATCCTGTAATATCCCCGCAGCCCTGGCAAGGCTATCTGCGGGCAGGATATTCAGTTCCAGGAAGTTCTTGCCGATCAGCTCTTCACGTTTATATCCTAATATCTCCTCGCACTTGACATTACCGTAGAGGAAGTTGCCCTCGAGGTCGTTCATATACACGCCGTCAGGGGCATTCTCCATCGATAGCCTGAATTGCTCCTCTCTCTCCTTCAGCGCTTCCTCCGCCTGCTTTTGTAATGTGATATTACTCATGCCGGTGCGGACTGCAAAGGTTCCGCCGTCCATCTCCACGCGGATGCTGTCAAGCCTGGCATGGAGGGTAGAACCATCCTCGCGCCTGAGCAGCAGGTCGCAGCTTTGCTTCTCCCCATGCTGTAAAACGCTTACGAAATGGCGGTCCCAGCGCCCGGCGTCCGCGGGCGCGACGAATTTCCTGAACCTGCGCTTGAGCAGCTTCTGGCGCTCAAGGCCCAGCAGGGCGGCGCCGGTGAGGTTCACACCTGTTATCAGCGCGTCGCTGTTGAAGGTAAGGTACCCCACAGGAGAAAAATCATAGAGGTCGGCATAATCGTTCCGGGACTTCTCAATTTGCTCCTGCGCCCCGCGGAGCTCCTCATTCTGCATCTCAAGCTCAATCTGGTGCACCCGCAGCTCATGCACGATTTTATTCAGGTCATGTTTTTTCGGCTCCTCGGATTTAGCGGTGGAGCGGGCTACCTTCTTCTTCGCCTCAGTCCTCAGTTGAATGCGGCTGCTTTCCTCGCCGCCCTGCCTCTTTACACCTGCCATCAGCCTTTGTCCTTCGATATTGGGATTGCCGCGCCCTTCGGTCTCGCAACGACATGTTTCACTTGCGGCGTGGAAGGCCGTCCCGTAATATCTTCCATGGCGAGCAGGATGAGCCGCACCTCGCCTTGCTTTTCTTTAATGCTGCGGGCATTGAGCAATATTTTCCTGCGCCCGACGCCGGGGAATGTATGTTCTACAAGGTAATTATCAAAGTTTGTCTCCCCGGGCAGGATCTTCTCCAGCAGCTCCCTTAAGGCCGGGATGTTCCATTGGTGGTTGCCCAGGTCGTAGATATACTTCCCCACTGTTTCACCCATCGAAACGCCAAAGGCCCGGTAAAAAGATGGGCTGGCGGAGACAACCTTTAAACTCCCGTCCAGCACGATCAAGGGCTCCCTGACCGCATCCACGATGCCCTGCGCATAATCGCGCGCCTCCAGCGCAGCCCTCTCGACATGTTTCAGCGCGCTGATGTCGGTGAAGGTCAGCACAACCCCGTCGATCACATTGTCCAGCGTGCGGTAAGGCATAACGCGCACCTGGTACCAGCCACCGCCGGATTTCCGGACTTCCTTTTCCCGCGGCACCAGCGAATCGAGCACCTCCAGCGCATCGGCCACCAGGTCGTCCCCCTCAATATTGGACTTGATATCGCCCAGGGGGCGGCCTATATCCGAGGCGACCAGGCGGTAGGCTTTAGCCGCCTCGCGCGAGAAGCGTTTA
>JBFYUA010000035.1:0-6826 GCA_041300305.1 Dehalococcoidia bacterium
GCACGACCGGGCACTCCTGGAACGCAGGATGAGGATGAAGGAAAAGCTGCACGGACAAAAATTGATCGTCATTACATTCTCTTTGCTCTTCCTGGTGACCTTTCTTATCCCCGGGTTTGACTTCAGGTTCCACTGGTCGGAAGTACCCGTGGCGGTCATTATAATTGCCGAGGTTTTAGTCCTGGCCGGCTACCTGATAGTAGCCCTGGTATTCAAAGTCAATACTTATACATCGCGTATCATAGAAGTTGAGAAGGGCCAGAAGGTAATTACCACCGGTCCGTATGCCATAGTGAGGCACCCCATGTACGTCGGTGTGCTGGTCTTCTACATTTTTTCGCCGCTGGCGCTGGGTTCCTGGTGGGCGGCCATACCGGCGCTGTTGATAATACCGTTAATAATCGCACGCATACTGGGAGAGGAAAAAGAACTGCTGCAAAACCTGGAAGGCTACCGGGATTACGCGGGTAAGACCAGGTACCGACTGTTACCAGGCATATGGTGAAATAGACGGCGGCGACCGGCAAACCACAGGATTGTTGCCCACCAATCCACCACAGTATTATTAAACAGCGACTGGCTAATAGGTGTACAGGACTAATCTCTTATTGCCGATTTCATCACGCCAATGTAATATATAGTTATTACTTTCAAATCCAAATTATTAATGAGGATAGTCAGGAGGTTGGAAATGTCAAAATGGCTGCTTCTTACTGCGTTACTGACAGTAACAACCGTGGTAACCGCAAGCTGTACCTGTAGGGTAGAACGTGAGACTCCTTCGTTCACACCACCGAGCACTCAGCCGTCAGGCGGACCACAGATATCCTTCACAGCTGATAGAAACAACATACTGCCGGGAGAATGCATTAACCTGAGCTGGGAAGTGCAGGGGGAAAACTTCTTCGGTGTGGAATTGAACGGGCAACCAGTTAGCGCCACCGGCAAAAAGCAGATGTGCCCGCCTGAATCCACTGTCTATGCCATCACGGTTGATATCGGTAGCACCGTTCTCAGGAGCGAAGTGGCGGTCGCAGTGGCGGGGAGCGGACTACCGCAGCAACCTTCTCAGCCACCTCCTCCCCAGGGCGCAGGCCAGCCTGCACCACCCGTACAGCCTCCACAAACGCCAGCAGGCGGATGTCCCGGTGCACCGGTATTTACTCACTTTGAGGCAAATCCCCCCTCTGTTGAATCTGGCAAGGCCGTCACTCTGTCATGGGGGCCAGTGACTAATGGCACATCGGGCGAACTTGTGGGTTCCGTAGTGCTTTCGCCCGGCGGCTTCGGTAATGTGGGTTCGCCGGGCTCACGCATAGTTTATCCGACGGGCAGTCCAGTCTACACGCTAACCGCCACGGGCTGTGGCGGAACTGCCACTAAAACAGTCCAGGTAGGAACGTTTGCGATAGGAACACCGATACCGATCACACCACCCCCTGCTACTCCACCCGGCGGCGGCGGCTGGTCGGGACCTCCCAAAGTGACCAGCGTTGTGGCTAAGGCCAATCCGGCAAACTACACTGGCCCATGCCCGAAAACGGTCAATACATCCGCGGACATCACAGTGGACGGGCCCTGCACAGTAACATACAGATGGGAGCGCATCGACGGGGCTACCGGCCCGGTTGAAACCCTGATATTCAGCGCGGCCGGTACCAAGACAGTGTCAACCAGCTGGATGATCGTCGTCGCATCGAATGTGACGTACTGGGAGCGTGTGAGCATCCTCACCCCACTACCGATAATGTCGAATCAGGCGACTTTCACCATCACCTGTACACCATGATTTAATTGCCAGGACAAGTCCTGTGCCATCAAACGGCAGGCTCCGTGGCTCGACCTGTCAGGGCGCCGTGCATAGGACATCTTGAACTCTGAATACAAGGAATGCCTTGAAACGATTTATTCTGAACTAAAGAGAATGTTTAACCAAGTCAATAGACAGCGGCCTGCCACACAGCTATAATCCTTAGCATGCCGACCGGGCTCGGCTCTATTCTTATATTCAGCAGTCTAATTTATTGTGCTTACGTCCAATTTATTGTACTATTTAATATAAGATGGTAATCAATCATAATCCGGCGGAGCTTCTTTCTACAAATACCTTGAAGGTACTTTCCTTCCTCGCAGAGAACATAAACAGCGATTTTACGGCCGGTGAGTTACGTGAGCATGTCGGAGTCAGCAAATCAGGATTATATTTAGTTCTTGATGAGTTGCAAAATCTTCGCCTTATCAATAAATCGCAACGGGGTAAATTCATTCTTTATTCAGCCAAATATGATGACCCTTTTATCAAGCAATATAAAGTCTTACAAAACATAACTGCATTGAGGCCTTTTCTCACTAAGATTGAACCGCTTTCAATAAAAATTGTGCTTTTCGGTAGTGCAAGCCGCGGCGAGGACCGCCGCAAGAGTGACATTGACCTGTTTATCTTGACCGGGACACCTGCGTTAGTTAGGAAGACAACCTCAGCAATAAAGCTGGGCAGAAAAATTCAGGCCATTATAAAAACTCCAACAGAATTTGCAGATTTAAAGGGATCGGACCGTACCTTCTTTCATGAAATAGAGAACGGCATCACGCTCTGGGAGAGGAAATTTTGAGTTCAGAATACGAAGAATGCTTGCAGAAGGGCAAAATCAAGCCATTTTCGCGGGGCAGCCTTCTGGCCACAAAAGAACTCGAAACCGCCGCAGCCGATATTGATAGCGCAGAAAAAACTTTTTCAGATGGTAACTTTAAGTGGGCCACTATTCAGGTTTATTATTCAATGTTCCACACGGCACGCTCACTGCTATATTCTAAAAACATGCGCGAACGAAGCCATTACTGCCTCGTAATTGCGGTCAAGGAACTTTTTGTAAATGCAAAGCTTATCCCATCCTCACTATTGGAGGCTTTGAAAGAAGCCAAAAGCCTCCGGGAAGATGCCGATTATTACAACAGGTGGTCTGAGTCCGGGTGCCGACGGCTACTTGCCAATGCCCGCGAATTTATTGATCTGGCCCGAAAGATTCATCCGCAATAACTACATTTTCATATTTTCTCACTTCAATAGTGGTGTTGAGTGGACTAAGGGCAATTTTTAACCTCTCAAATAGACAGCCGCCACTGGCGCAGCTACCCCACCATGCAGGTCATCACGAGGCAGCCGCAGCGGCCGCGGCAATCTCAACGTTAGTGGCGTAATGCCGACAGATTGCTTCGTCGCAAGCTCCTCGCAATGACAGGTTAAAAGGGGTTCCCGCAATGACATTTTTGGGGAGGGCGCACCTGAAGGAACGCCCCTACGGCAAAACGGTTATAAAGCTAAATAGACAGCCGCCAACCACACAGCTATAATCCTTAGCATGTCAACCGGCCTGAACGTCCTTATCAAGCACCAGGAGATCCAACGGGAAGTGGCCAGGCTGGCCCGTGCCATACGCCGTGACTACAGGGACAAGGACCCGCTGCTCATCGGCATACTCAAGGGTTCGTTCATTTTCATGGCCGACCTGGTGCGGGAAACCGACATACCGCTGGAAGTGGATTTCATACGCCTCTCCAGTTACGGCGGCGGCACCGAATCAACCGGCAAAATCAAGTTGCTGTCCCGTCTGAATGGCCCTGTGGCAGGCAGGCACATACTGGTGGTGGAGGACATCATCGATACCGGCCTGACCACGGCCTACTTCATTAACTATCTTAAACGCAAAAAACCGGCCTCGGTCAGGCTGTGCGCCCTCACGGAGAAGCCTTCACGCCGCAAGACAGAAGTGAAAATAGACTACCTGGGATTCACGGTCCCTGATAAATTTATCGTCGGCTACGGCATAGACTGGAACGAGAAGTTCCGCAACCTGCCTGATATCTGCTATATTGAATGATACAACGGAGGAGGATGAAATGAGCCTGCCCGACTTAATAGCAGTGGCGCGCGGCGATAAAGCGGCCGACCTGGTACTCAAGAACGCCGCCATCATCAATGTCTTCACCAGCAGTATCGAAAAAAACAGCGTCGCCATTTACGGCGGGCGCATCGCCGGCATCGGCGACTACACCGACGGTAGTAAGGTCATCGACCTCAAAGGCGCCTACCTGTCCCCCGGCTTTATCAACGGCCATATCCACATCGAAAGCTCGATGCTGCACCCGGCACAGTACGCCCGCACAGTGGTACCGCACGGCGTCACCTCTATCTCCACCGACCTTCACGAGATAACCAACGCGGCAGGGCTGGACGGCATACGCTTCGTGATGAACTGCGCCCGCACACTGCCCCTCGATATCCTCTTTCAGGCCGCCTCCTGCGTCCCGGCCACCCACATGGAAACATCCGGCGCCGTTATCGGCGCCGCTGAGATAAAAAAACTGCTCAAGTGGAAGAACAATATCGGGCTGGGGGAGATGATGAACTACCCCGGCGTGATCAATGCTTTCCCGCCTGTTATCGACGAGATAATCGCGGCCTCAGGCCACGTCATCGCCGGCCACGCCCCGGGACTGAGGGGCAAACATTTGAACGCCTATACGGCGGCCGGCATCTACTCGGACCACGAGAACTCCGAGCTCGAGGAAAGCCGGGAGAAGCTATCGCGCGGACTCTACCTGATGATACGGGAGGGCACCTCCGAGAAGAACCTCGAGGAACTGCTGTGCCTGGTCACAGATAAGACCTGGCACAGGTGCATGTTTGTGGTGGACGACCGCAGTTGCGCCGACCTGCTGAGTGACGGCGACGTGGACGCGGTAGTGAGGAAGGCCATCCGGCTGGGACTCGACCCCATACGCGCCATCCAGCTGGTCACACTTAACCCTGCGGAGTATTTCCGGCTGCATGATCTTGGCCGCATCGCGCCGGGCGCGCGCGCCAACCTTGTCACTTTCAACAACCTGGAAAAGATAGATGTCGGCATGGTCTTCTTCAACGGTAACCTGACCGCCAGGGACGGCAAGTGCCTCGCTACGATAGCCGGGAAAACCCCGGCGCGCCTGCTGAAAACGGTAAATGTTAAGCCTTTCGCAGCCGGCCGCCTTGAACTCAATATACAGCAGGATGAATTCCCGGTCATCGGGATTATACCCGGCCAGATTGTCACCAGGAAGCAGATGGTCAAAATCCCAAAGGGGATTTTCCGCCCCGATATGCAGAATGACCTGCTCAAAGCCGTGGTCATCGAACGCCACAAGGCCACGGGCAATACCGGCCTCGGCGTTGTCAAAGGCTTCGGCCTCAAGAGCGGCGCCATCGCCTCCACGGTAGCGCACGATTCGCATAATATCGTCGCGGTGGGGACCTGCGACGAGGACATACTGGCTGCAGTCAAAGCGCTTGAGGAGATGCAGGGAGGACTGGTGGTCATCAACAAGGGCAGGGCCATTGCCCGGTTGCCCCTTCCGGTCTGCGGGCTGCTCTCGACTGAACCGGCTGAAAAGGTCTCCGGTGATTTCGAGGCGCTGGAGAAGACGGCAGCCACGCTTGGTAACCTGCCGCCCGCGCCCTTCGCGCTGCTCTCATTCATCGCATTGCCGGTCATCCCGGAACTGCGCCTGACCGACATGGGCATTGTCGATGTAGTACAATTTAAGTTCATCTGATTCTCAGATTGAGGGAGTAACGCGTGAACTACCAGACTCTGCTCGTAGACAAAAAAGACGGCATAGCGCTCGTAACCTTCAACCGTCCCGGCAAATTGAATACACTTAACACCCGCCTGTTCCTCGAACTGAGGGACCTGGTGGCCGAATTCCGCTATGACCTCGAAACAAGGGTGGTCATCTTCACCGGCGCGGGGCGCGCTTTCTCGGGAGGCTTCGATTTCAGGATGGAAGCGCTGACCGAGCACGTGTCCCAGAAGGAACTGCCCAACGAGAGGATATGGCAGCTTTTCTCGCATGACCTGATGACGGCCATTGAGAACCTGGAGCAGATAACCATAGCCGCCGTCAACGGCCCCTGCATGGGGGGCGGGTTGTGCATCGCGATGAATTGCGACTTCAGGATAGCAGCCGATAACGCCACAATGGGGGTGCCCGAGATAAACCTCGGGGTCTTCCTGAGCTGGGGCGCTACGCCGCGCTTCGTAGCCCTGCTCGGACCTTCCAGGGCCAAAGAACTCATCATGACGGGCGACCCGGTTAACGCGCAGGAAGCGTACAGGATAGGCATGGTTAATAAGGTGGTTCCCGCCGGTCAGTTGTTGACCGCGGCACAGGAGCTGGCAAATAAGCTGCTTACGCGCGGCCCGCTGGGCCTGCGCATCGCCAAGAAGCAGGTCAACGCCGCTTCGGTGGCGCGCATGTCCGACCTCTACCTGTTCGAATCCGAACTGTGGGAGAGGAACCAGATATCACCAGATATGGCTGAAGGCATCAAAGCAGCCATGGAGAAAAGGCCGCCGCGCTATGTGACGGAGGCCGGCGTACCCAAGTTCGATATCCCCCATTAAAATAGGCGATTAAATAAGGAGGCAGATATCATGGCAGAAGAGAAACTGATCTGGCAATACGTGAGGCGCTGGGCGGACAAATTCCCGGACAAAGAGGCGCTGATTTTCAAGGACAGGCGTATTACCTACAGGGAGTTCTACGACAGGACGCGCAGGGTGGCCAAACTGTTGCTCGAACTGGGGGTCCGCAAAGGCGACAGGGTCTTCATGCTTTCTGCCGCCCGATACGAGTATTTTTACATTTACATGGCCACGGCCATGGTGGGCGGCATCTGGTTCGGCCTTAACCCGCGCTATACACGTGATGAATTCCTCTACATGGTTGGCGACGCCGGGCCGAAGGTGGGGTTCGTTGTGAGGAATTACGACGCCCTGATGCGCGACTA
>JBFYUA010000043.1:0-10087 GCA_041300305.1 Dehalococcoidia bacterium
CCTGCCTGCGCGGGCCATAGCGGCGTCCAGTTCATTGTCGCCGGCCGGGGCTATCCGTTGCGCCAGGTAGTCCCCCATGCCGAAGAGCAGGCCGTTGGGCCTGCCTGTCTCAAGGTCGCGCTCTATCATGCCGCCGGGTGGCTCCTCGCTCTCGTTGCCGATGCCGGCCATTGCCAGGGCGGGGCTGTTGAGGACGTGCGCGTGGCCGCTGCGGTGAGTGAGCTTGACCGGGTGTGCCACAGTTGCCCTGTCCAGGTCATGCCGCGTGGGGTGGCGTTTCTCCTTTAAGTAGAACTCGTTATAGCCCGCGCATCTTATCCAGCTACCCGCCGGCAGGGCCGTGGCCGCCTCTTTTATTTTGCCGGCGATATCTGCTATGGAGCGCACCGAAGCCGGGCCAACGTCGATGTTAAGCAGGCTTTCGGCGTAGGCCGGGATATGGCAGTGGGCGTCGTGGAAAGCCGGTATGACCGTTTTGCCCGCGCAGTCTATGACGCGTGTACCCGGGCCGGCCAGGGCGGGGTCGATGTCACGGCTGCTGACCCTGAGGATGCGCCCGCCCTGAATATATATTGTGAGCGCCTGCGGGCGGCGCGGTTCAATCGTTATAACGTTGGCGTTGCGCAGCACCAGGCTGGCCTTAGTGTTGTCCATCGCGTATCCCCTGGAAATAGGCATTAAGTCCGGCGTAAAAGGCGCGGGCGTTCGCGTCGAGGTCCGGCGGCGGCATCAGTTCCGCCTCGTCCGGGAAATATATCTCCTCTTCACCGGTGGGCAGCACGGGCAGCGCGGTGTCCGATTCGCCGTCCCAGCTTGCCGTGAAGGGCAGGCCGAGGCCGGCCAGGGGCGGGTCGATAGTGGCGTCCACCAGCACGTAGCGCCCGTTCAGTTCCACCCTGCAGGCCAGGTGATTGACCGGCGCCATTTGTTGGGCCAGCTTCCAGAGGTCCGGCGGGTAGAGCTCCTCGAATTCCGCCCAGCGGTAGGGGTAGACGGCGTAAAGCACGTCCAGTCCCAGCCTGCGGTACATCCCGCACATCAGCAGGTGCTTGGGTGTGCAGGAGCCCATGTTCAGTTCCAGCATGCGCGTGTATTTAGCGGGGTTGTTTAATTCGGGCAGCACGCCGTAGGGTATATCGCGTATTTTTTCGAAGACCGCTATTATCGCCGCTTTTCCCTTTTTACCCGCCGTCCACTCCTGCAATGTTTGGCCGATGATATCGCTGCCGTTCATACCCATAAGGGTAGGGCAAGCATGCCCATCAGTCAAAAACCCAGGGGTGCCCGCTGTACGGTTCTCTGTTCCCGCAAGTGCAGCCGCCGATGCTGCCACATATGGGACAGTAGTTGTCTTCTTCGTCTTCCTCTTCTGAAAAGGTATCTTCATCGGCGGCTTGCGCTTCTTTGAGGCGGGCTTCGTTCGTTATTGGTTGCCGCCGGTCCTCCCCGGGAACGAGGGTTTGTTCACCGGGCGGCTGCGCTTCGGACGGGCCTTCACCCCGTTTTTTGCCGGCGCCTTCTCCGGTTGGGTACTTTTGTATTTCCATAATTTCACCGCAGTCTTTTCGCTGCGTTGCAATTCGATTACATGAACACGTTATTGAAGGTTACCAACAGGGCAATAATTAAGAGCACCAGGGAGATGGCATAACCGGCGAACAATCCCCAGCCAAAAGCCGCCCAAAGCCCCTGTACCCGGGTGAATTGCTCTGCGCTCTCCCATTTTCTGTTCTTCCAGGCCCACGCGCTGCCCCTGGCGCCCAGGACAAATATCATCACCAGGTTTACCATGGGGACAAGGCACAGCAAGGCAATAAAGGTTTTATTCCCCAGCCCCCAGATCCAGCCCATCAGGAAAGCGCCCCAGTTCCATTTATTAACTGCCGCCGGTACCGCGATATCTGACGCTGCGTTGTTATCTTTGCTCATATCGGTCCCCTTAATAATTCGTTATGCCGTTCACCATTTTTTCCATTGCCAGGAATCTACCTGGTCCAGCGGGTAAATGGGCCTCGAGATATTATTGTATTTAAGTGAAAACACGTCGATAGTAGTGGTGCCCGCGCTGACTACGTTGAATGTCTTGCGGTTGTACTGCAGGAACCTGATTCGGAAGGGGAAGAGGTTCTTGGCTACGACGATGTCGGCCTTCCATAAATCGAGACCCAGGCTGGTGAAGAAGTCGGGGAAATATGTCAGGGGTGGGAAATCGGTCAGGATAAGGTGCACCCCTTTGTGCCTGAGAACCACAACCTTGCCGGAGGACCTGATGGTCCCATCCCGGCCCTCGCCCTTGAATATGATCTCACCGGTGAATTCAAACGGCTTATTATATATCTTATCCAGTTTGCCGCCGACCGGCAGTGTGACCGTTTGATTTAACGGCACGTCCCAGAGTTCTTTCACCGCCTGGTTGTCCCTGACCGGGATATATGAAACGAGGTCCGGGCCTTCTTCAACAAGCGCCTTGAGTATCCACGTGTTTTCACCCGGGCTGCCGGTGCCAACGGTATCCGACAGGTCGCAGAACATGGTTGTCCCCGTCAGCCTCTCCAGCCATGCGCCACGGGTGGCCTTTATGGCTTCGGAGGGCGAATATATTTTCTGTGTTAATTTGTAATCGCGCGCCGCCCAGTCAAGCTCCGCGATTTCATCCGCCAGCTTATCGGCCAGCGCCTTATCGTTGTCCGTTACAGCCACTGTGGCCCAGCTCAGTTCAGGTTCGTCCATGAAGATGTGCACCATGAAGTTAGACACGCTGAGCACCCCCGGCATTTTCCCCATTTCCTGCATGCGGTTAAAGACGCTGTCCATGGGAGGGAGGAAATCCAGGTTCATGCCGCCGCCTCTTAAGAGCCTCATTTTGTTGACCGTCATGGTAGGGTGGATCTCACCCAACACGGTCTTGACCAGGATCTTACCGGCGGTATAGCCCGTGGCGAAGAAATCGCGGTGCGGATTGGTGCTGAAGCCCACAATAAACGTGGCAAGTTTGGCTTTTTTCTCCGTAATATTGGCGTGCAGGTCATAGGAGGTACCGATGGGCAGGCTTTCCCCGTATTCAGTCCTGATGGCCTGCAGCAGGTCGCCTTCAGGGTCATACATGCCTTCCACTCCGGACGCCCCGTGCAGCGAAAGATAGACTCCGTCCAGCTTTTTAATAGCGCGCAGCCCTTCCATGGTTCTTGTTTTAAATTGATCGTATACCGCCCTTTCGATGGGGCCACCGGGGACCGCCATGGCCTGCATAACGGGGACAATGGTTATCTGCCCGGCCCCGAATTCCCGGACGGCGGCCAGGAAGCCCCCGACCTGGCCCTGCCCTGTGATGCCGCCGGATAACATATCATCGCCATATGCGACATGAAAATCAGCCAGGGTGGTTTTAACCGGTGAAAATACATTTTGTTCGTGGAAGATATCTATGACGGCGATGGTCTTTGCGTCCGCAGGGAGCGAAGGGCCGGTTTTTTCCGAAGCGGCAGGGGGTTGGCCGCAACTTGCCGGCAAGAGGAAAACCAGTATCAAAACAAATCCGAGAAACTTCCTGAACATGACCGCGACTCCTTAAAATGCCAGAGCGTTATTGACAGGGGTTAACCGGTTCGGATGATATCCTTTTGACAGGCGGCTGTCAACGGCCGGGCAGTGAAATGGCCCGGATAAATTTTAGTATAATAAAGGGTGGTATTTACCCCGTGAGCCCGCACGCCGGGCAGCAAACGGAGGATAACTGTGAAAAATAACCGGACTTTTATGCTGATATCCCTGCTGTTGACGGCGCTATTGATGCCGGGATGCATCCCCGCTGATGAGGCCGGCCGGGCCAAAACCGGCGACACCGTCCAGGTTGACTACACGGGGAAACTGGCAGACGGCACGGTGTTCGATTCCTCGATTGGGAAGCAACCGTTGGAAGTCGTATTGGGGAAGGGTCAGTTGATCCCGGGGTTTGAGAAAGCCGTTTTAGGCATGCAAGCCGGCGAGAATAAGACGGTCACTATTTCAGCGAAGGATGCCTACGGGCCATTCCGCAGTGAATTGATATTCGAAGTGACCAGGGATAAATTGCCGGACGGCGCGGCGCCCCAGGTCGGACAGCAGTTGCGGGGCACTAAAGCAGACGGGACAACCATGTTTGCAACTATCACGAAAATATCTGATGCGACCGTTACTTTAGATGGCAATGCCCCTTTGGCCGGAAAGGACCTGACCTTTGAAATCGGACTGGTAAAGATACTGCCGGCGCCCTGAACCGGCAGCCGGATAATGGATGCGCTGATATGAAGTTTATACCCGGTTTGGTTCAGTTTCTGCTGTTGCCGGCGCTGGCCCTGGGCTGCGGGTGTCAATTGAACCCGGAGCAACCGCCGGACGAAGTGGCGCTGCAACTGAAGGGCGTACACCAGGCGGAGTTTGCCGGCTTCTACATTGCCCGGGAGCGGGGCTACTATTCTCAGGAAAATCTCAGGGTGACCTTCCTGGAGGGCGAAAAGGACCTGGCTATCGTTCAGCGGGTCGCTTACGGGCCGGCGGCTTTCGGTGTTATCGCCCCGGAATCCCTCCTGACGGCGCGCAGCCAGGGGCAACCGGTAACTGCCATTGCCGCCATCTACCGCCAGAGCCCGGTAACCTATGTGACACTGACCGACCTGGGCATCCGCAGGCCACGTGATTTCCTGGGCAAGACGGTAGCGACGCTGGATGCCAGCGGTTCTCAACAGGACATGCAACTGCAGTTTTATATCATGATGAAGCGGCTGGGGCTGGATATCTCAAAGATGAAACTCATCGCCTGGGACCCGAACTATACAACATTTTATGATGGGGAGGCGCAGATTACATCCTGTTATTCCAGCGGCAGCCTTTTAGCGATGGGGCAAAGGGGTTTGAAGCTCAACCTTATCTGGCCCGGCGACTACGGGGCTTACTTTTATTCGAATATGGTGATAACCAGGGACGGGCTGATCGCTGAGAACCCGGGCCTGGCCGCACGCTTCCTGCGGGCCACGCTGCGGGGCTGGCAGGATGCCATCGAAGACTACCAGCAGGCAGTACCCGTGATATTGAAATATGCGCGGGACAAGGACCCTCAGCTGCAGGCCGCGATGATGGAAGCGCAGTTGCCGCTGGTGCATACCGGGGAGGACCATATAGGCTGGATGAAGGCGGATGACTGGCAGTCCATGTATAAGCTGTTGCAGGATTACGGCCTGCTGACCAGGCCCTTCGACGTTACCCGGTCGTATACCATGCGGTTCCTGGAGGAAATTTACGGGAGTGCATCCAGGTGAATCTAAGGACAAGGATAACCTGGCTATTCGCATTGCTGGCGATTGTGCCGGTCGTTATCGTGGGTTTCATGGCCCTGTATACCGGCCGGCAATCCATTGAGCAGGTCGAAATCAACCACCTCGTTTCCACCAACCTTATGAAGAGCAGCGAACTGACCAGGTGGATAGAAGGCAATCAACAGAGAATCGAGGAACTGGCCCAGCGCCCCCTGGTTGTACGGCACTCCGCTACACTGGCGGCTTATGACCCCGACGACCCTGCCTATGGCAGTGCCCTCCTGAGCCTCGAGGAAGACCATCTCAGGCCGCGCATCAAGCCTGTCGGGGGTTTTGTCGAGATATCAGTGATGGGCCCCGACAGCGGCGTCATAATGGCTTCCAGTGATGAGGCGCAGGAAGGAAAATACCATTCTAACCAGCGTTTCTTCGCGGAAGGGAAAACACATACCTATACACAGGGGGTATTCTATTCGCTGCCATTGCAACAGATAACCATGTTTGTCAGCACTCCCGTCAGGGACAGGGTAAAGAATCTCATCGCCGTCCTGGCCGGACGGCTTGATATGCGCGACCTCTCCCTGATTATGTCCGCGCAGAGCGGACTCAGGCTATCTGAGAAAACTTACCTGGTGAATAAATCCAATTTCTTTGTCACCGAGCCGGGCTTCGGCGAGGGGTATGCCCTCAAGAAAACCGTACGTACCGAGGGCGTCAGGGCCGGCCTGGCGGGCAGCGACGGGGTCGGTTTCTATAGCGATTACCGTAATGTTCCTGTGATAGGCGCTTATAAATGGCTGCCCGACTATAATATGTGCCTGATTACAGAGGTTGACCAGGCCGAGGCGTATGCCCGGATCGATTCCATGGCGGTGACGATAGTATCGATTGTATCTCTGCTGGCATTGATAGTGGTGGCGGCCAGCTTTTTGTTGGCCCGTACTATCACTCTGCCCCTGGCCCGGCTGGTCGCCGGGGCCGCTGCCATTGGCCGCGGGCATCTCGACCAGAAGGTAGGCACCGATGCCAGGGATGAGATTGGTGAGTTGTCCAGGGCATTCGACCGGATGGCGGTGGAGTTAAAAGAGACGACTGTGTCGCTTGATGAACTCGAACGTCGCATCCGTGAACGCACGTTCCAGCTTGAAGCGGCTAACAAGGAACTGGAGGCCTTCACTTATTCCGTCTCGCACGACCTGCGTGTCCCGCTGCGGGCCATCGGCGGTTACACACGCATACTGGTGGAAGAGTACCAGGAGCTGTTGGATGCGGAGGGGAAACGGGTCTGCTCGGTCATAGCCGAGGGCGCCCAGAAAATGAGTACCCTGATCGATGACCTGCTGGCCTTTTCCCGCCTGGGACGGTCTGCCATAAATCCGCGCAAATTGGATATGGAAGAGCTGGCAAACGCGGTTTTTCAGGACCTGACCACGGCGCAAACCCGGAAACGCATCGATTTCCAGGTGGATGCGGCGCCCCCTGTGATGGGCGACCAGGCGCTGTTGAAACAGGTGTGGGTAAACCTCATCTCCAACGCCATAAAGTTCTCCTCGCGCAAGAGACGTGCCGTCATCAGGGTGCACGGGGAAAAAAAGGAAAGCGAGACCGTTTACTCGGTGCAGGATAACGGCGCGGGGTTTGATATGCAGTATACCCATAAGCTCTTCGGTGTATTCCAGCGGCTGCACAGCGTTAAGGAATTTGAGGGAAACGGCGTGGGACTGGCCCTGGTCCAGCGGGTGGTCCTGCGGCACGGCGGCCGTGTTTGGGCTGAAGCGAAACCCGGCAAAGGCGCCACTTTTTATTTTTCACTTCCCGGTTAAGTAGTGATATTATGAATGATAGGCTTCCGCCCATGCGTTTGGCCGGCCGGGGTCAATCCCCCGGGATGTGTATGCCGATAGAAACGTCCCGGGCGGGACTACGCGGAGAGTAAGAATATGAACGTATTGATAGTAGAAGACGTACCCACCGACGCCGAACTGTGCGAGAGGGAGGTGCGCAAGGTCCTGGGCGAGTGCCGGTTCCGGGTAGTGGAAACGCGCCATGACTACCTGGCAGCGCTCCGCGAGTTCCTGCCCGATATCATACTCTGCGATTACAGCATGCCCGGCTTTGACGGGTTGTCCGCGCTCAGGCTGGCGCTGGAAAACTCACGCGAAACGCCCTTTATCATGGTCACAGGGTCGGTCACTGAAAATGTTGCGATCGAATGCATGAAAGCCGGCGCCTGGGATTACATCATTAAGGAGCATATCAAACGGCTGGGACCGGCCGTCCTCAGCGCGCTGGAAAAAAAGCAGACACTGGTTACAAAACGCAAGGCAGAGGAGGACCGCGAGGCCGCCTACGCGACGCTGGATAAGGCGCTCAATGATTCCATCGCCGCAATGTCAAAAATGGTTGAGATGAGGGACCCCTACACCGCAGGGCATCAAACCAAGGTTGCCGACCTGTCGGTGGCCATCGCCAGGGGACTAAAACTTCCCGATGACCATATCAAGTACCTGCGCATAGCTGCGCTCATCCACGATATAGGCAAAATACACATACCGTCCGATATCCTGAATAAACCGGGCAAACTGCGTGATATGGAGTGGGAACTTATCATGATCCACGCCCAGGGAAGTTATGATATTTTAAAAAATATAGAGTTTCCCTGGCCGATAGCCCAGATAGCCTTGCAGCATCATGAGAGATTGGATGGCTCGGGATATCCCAACGGGCTCACGGGCGACCAAATTTTATTGGAAGCAAAAATACTGGCCGTGGCTGATGTTGTCGACGCTATGTCATCGGACAGGCCGTACCGGCCGGCATTGGGGATTGAAAAAGCCCTCGAGGAGATTACCCAGAACAGGGGAGTTCTTTACGACCCTGTCATCGTTGACGCTTGCCTGAAGCTCTTCAACAAAAACGGCTATAAGTTGGAAGGTCAGTCACAGGACATCTCTACAGGCTAAAACCCCTGTTCCAGCCGGAAAATCCTCGCCGCGTTCTTATACAGGAACTTCTCTTTGACGCTGTCCTTGAGTGGCCACCGGTCCACTTCCTGCAGCACGTCCCTGATTTGCATGCCGATGGAGAGCCAGTCGGAGCCGAAGCAGATCTTGTCCTGGATGGTGGAATTGGCATAGCGCATGAACATGTCCCACCCGGTATCGGGCGTGGCGAGGTACTTGGGACGGTGCGCGGACGTGTCGATATACAGGTTATCATACTTCCAGGCCATGAGTACGACGTCCGGTATCCAGGGCCAGCCGCCGTGCCCGGCGATGATGTTCAGTTTCGGGAAATCGATGAGCACCTGCTCGAGGTAGCGGGGGTGGCCGTAATACATGGAGACGTTGGCCATCCAGTTCACCGATGTATGTATCCAGACGGGCGCGCCCAATTTTTCGCACAGGCTGTAGAGCGGGTAGTAGCGCCGGTCGTCGGCATAGCAGCCGTGCACGAAGGGGCGGAATACTACCGCCCTGAAGCCCTGAGCAGTGAGGGCTTTTTCCACGTTGGCTATGCTCTCCGCCTGCTTATGCGGGTTGTAGCCGGCAAAGGCGATGAACTGCCCGGGGTACTTTTTCAGCAGGTCCTCCACGTAACTGTTGGGCAGGGCCGAACCGGTGGCATTGGATTCGTCCATATTATGCACGGCTGACCAGGTAATGCCGTTTTCCCTGAGTGTTTTGATGAAATTCTCCATGCCGATAGGGCCGGTCTCGGCCAAATCTATGAGCGTCTCGCGCAGCTTATCGCCGGAGAGGGTATTGGCCATCTCCTCGAACTCCTGCGGCGTGAGCCCCAGCCAGCCGCTCCACTTGGCGCCGAAAAGCTTGATGTAGCCCTCCATGCCGGGCTGCGAAGTGAAGAGGTCGGCGAAGAGCATTTCGCGCGTGGGCAGCGTATTGGACGTATCAATGATCATCTTGCGTACCTCGCAGTATTAAATTTCATTTGCAACCTTGCCTGTCCAGGTTAAATCCAGATGACCTTTTCTTCGCGCAAATCTGCGATCTCGGCATCCGTCTTAGCAAGGTAGCCTTTCAGTATCTCATTGGTGTGCTGTCCGACCTCAGGGTCGAGGGGCGCTTCTCCGGGTTTAACGCCGACGGTGGTACTGAAGAATTTGATGGGCAGGTTAAATGTTTTCACCTTGCCCAGCCTGGGGTGGTCCACGTCAACCACCATATCGCGCGCCTTGAGGTGCGGGTCATCGAGCAGTTCTTTGACGTCCTTGATGATGCCCATGGGCGCGTCCATGGCGACGAAAAGGCTTTCCAGGTCGTCGGCGGTCATATTTTCCTTCACCCACTCCGCAAAGACCGAGTTGAGCATCTCCTGGTCGGCTGAACGTTTGAGGAAGCCGTCGATATTGTCGCCCTTGTATTTTTCCACCAGGTCGTCGCGGCCCATCAGGCCGTAGAGTTCTTCGAAGACGGGGCTGCTGAAAGCGCAGACCATCACCCACCGGTTATCTTTGGTCAGGAAGGTGTCCCAGGGTACGCCGAAGGGGTCGAGGTTGCCGCGGCGCTGCGGCGCCACCCCCTCCATGCTGGTCTTAATGACGTTCTCCTCCAGCACCGAAAAGATGCTGTCCATCATGGCCACTTCTATCCGCTGTCCTTCACCTGTGAGCTCCCGCAACCTCAGGGCCGATATGATGCCGACGACGGCATACAGTCCCATGACGGCGTCGGCGATGCCCGGCCCTGCCTTTAAGGGGGATCGGTCGGGGAAACCTGTTAAGCTCATCAGCCCGCCCATGGCCTGTCCCACCGGGTCTATGCAGGGCCGGTTGG
>JBFYUA010000045.1:0-2904 GCA_041300305.1 Dehalococcoidia bacterium
CTCTATACCATCGAACAAAGAGAAGCCCTGATGCGAAATGTGCGGCAGGCTATAGAAGGATTGTGCAGCGAGAGTGAATAGGTATACGCTCCGGCAAGATTAATGCCGGTGTTGGTGAGACTGCAACAAATTTGTGGAACGCTATGCCCTGATGTTATACTACTCTCCGGTCAGGCAGGCTGGACGAAGACACACCGGGGCATATTAAATGAAAGGGAGGCAGCATGAACAGTAACATTGGACGGTTTCTCGATGAGAATGTCAGGAAATTCGGTGAGTACAAACAGTTTATTTACCTTGGGCCCGAAGGGGAGCAATCATGGACGAATAAGGAGATACTTGACCACGCCAGGGCCCTGGCGGACGGACTGCGGCGTACAGGTATAAAACCGGGAGATATAATCGGCTCGGTCATAAGCAACATCCCCGAGATACCTGAGATCATGAACGGCGTCAACCGCATGGGCGCCGCTTACCTACCGATAATCTACATGCTGACCCCGGCCGAGATACGCTATATATTACAGGATTCGGCGTGCAAAGTGGTCATTACGGAGGACAAGCTGTTAGACAAGGTCAGGGAAGCTGCGGCCGGGCTGAGCACAATTGAAAAGATAATCATTGTAGGCAAAGAAACAGGCGCCAATATAATACCCTACGGCGACCTTATTAAGAATGCCGGCAAGGGCGAAATCGCGGATGTTGATAAGGACGCTTTAGCCATACTTATGTATACCTCGGGCACCACCGGGTTTCCCAAGGGGGTTATGCTGACGCACCATAATATGGAATGCCAGTTTAAAGTCGGCATGTCGGTCTGGGGAGGCAACCAGGGTGAACCGCTGTTGACCACGATACCGATGAACCATATATACGGCGTACTTAGCTGCCTGGAAGGTTATTTTTCCGGGTTCGTGAACATCCTGATGCCGCCTTTCGATCCCAGGAAGGTCCTGGACGTGCTCAAACAGTATAAAGTGAAGGTAATACCCGTTGTCCCCACCATGCTGATATTCATGATGATGGTTGCGGACCCTCAGAAGGACGACCTGTCGTTTATGGACCTGCTGATCTGTTCCGGTGGACCTCTGGCCATGGATACGTTAAAGCAGTCGGAAACCATTTTCCACAAGGAGATTACGCAGGGATACGGTTGCACCGAGGTAGGCGGCTCAATCGCGCGGCAGCGCAGGGACTGGCCGCGCAAACCCGGCAGCGTAGGCTTCCCCCTCCCCGGGTTGGCCGTAAAAATAGTTGACGACGATGGCAATGAAGCGCCGCGCGGTACCGAGGGCGAGATAATCTGCAAGGGGCCCACTGTGACTAAGGGTTACCTGAATAAGCCGAAGGAGACGACCGAGACTATCAAGAACGGCTGGCTGCATACCGGCGACCTGGGCAAATTCGATGAGGACGGCGACCTGTATGTCACCGGCAGGAAAAAGGACCTCATCATCAAGGGCGGTGAGAATATCGATCCCGGCGTTGCCGAAGGCTGGCTGTACAAGCATCCGGCAGTGATGGAGTGCGCCGTTATCGCCATACCTGATGCAGTATATGGTGAAGAGGTCGGCGCCGCCATCGTGCTGAAGCCGGGGCAAAACGTGACTGAGGAAGAGCTGCTGAAATACCTGAGAGAACATATTCACGAATTCGTCGCGCCCAAGCGGATATTCTTTATGGAAGCCCTGCCCAAAACAGGCCTGGGCAAAATACTCAAACGTGAGATACGGCGCATAATCAAAGAGAAGATGCAGGCGCCGCCTAAGTAGCACTTATCCCACCGGCCGCCATGAGGGAACCGCCCTGCCCGGTAAACCACGGGAGGCGCTGAAATGGACGTGATGACGAAAAGAGAAAGGATAAAGGCCGCGCTGGCCGGGGAAGCGGTGGACCGTGTCCCCGTGGCATTCTGGAGGCACTGGCCCGGCGATGACCAGGCGCCTGAAACACTGGCCGCGGTAGCGCTGCACTTCCAGATCAGGTACGACCTCGATTTCATCAAGGTGCCCGTTTCATCGGTCTATTGTGTGGAGGACTACGGCGTGACCCACACCTACAACGGCAGCTACATGGGCGACCGCGAGTACTTGGAACGGGTGGTCGGGCGCGTGGAGGACTGGGACAATATCCACCCGCTCGATGTACAAAAAGGCAGCTACGGACGGAGCCTGGAGGCGCTGCGCATGATAATGGAGCAGAAAGAGGCCGATACCCCGGTCATCTTCACCATGTTCAACCCACTGGCCATGGCTGCCTACCTGTCCGGTGACGAAACACTGCTGGTGCATTTGCGCAGCCGGCCGCAGCGGGTGCTACGGGCCCTTGACGCGCTGGCTGAGACCAGCGCCCGCTTCGTCCGCGCCGCGCTGGCGGAAGGATGTGACGGCATTTTTCTCTCCACGCGCTTTGCCAGCTATGAACTGATGAATGAAGAGGAGTACCGCCTGTTCGGCCGTCCCGGCGACACAGCGGTACTGGCGGCTGCCTCCGAGGGGGGCTGGTTCAATGTTCTGCACCTGCACGGGCAGCACCCCATGTTCATACCATTGTCGGACTACCGCGTACAGGCAGTCAACTGGCACGACCGCACCACCCGGCCGGGCCTTGCCGAAGGCGCTAAACTCGTCAAACATGCCGTCATGGGGGGCGTCGAGCAGTTCAAGACGCTCCACCTGGGAAGCGCGCAGGAGGTCCGGGACCAGGTCCGCGACGCCATCGTGCAGATTGGCGGCCTTCGCCTGATAGTGACAACCGGCTGTACTTACCCACTGGTCGTCCCGCACAGCAATCTGCTGGCTATGCGAAAGGCGGTTTAAATCACAGGTCAGTGCATAAAACAGGAGGAACTATGCAGCAGCTCACCACCGGTAAAAAACTATCTTATGCCATGGGAGGCATGGC
>JBFYUA010000048.1:0-3656 GCA_041300305.1 Dehalococcoidia bacterium
TGAACCGCGCCGTTTATTAGAAGCGACCGGGGCAACAATTCATGTGCCCGAGTTATCCGGAAGGTTAACTCACTGTTGCGGCGGACCCCTGGAATCGTTATTTCCCGGCAAGGCCCATGAAGTCGCTCAGAAACGCGTGGCCCAGTTGGCGGATTGCGGTGACAGCATTGTAACGATGTGTCCGATCTGCATGGCCAATTTGAGACGTGCGGCAAATGATACGCTGGAAATCAAAGACATTTCCGAGCATCTTGTTAACAGTTTTTGTGTGGTGGATTAATAAAGAAGGCGGGTGCCGGTATATTGCCGGACAGCTCGTCGCAACGGAAATGCCCTGAAAATCAAGAAAGATCCGGGCTTCAGGGAAGTGTATGATATGGCCGGCGGCATTAACCAGTGGAAGTCAGAAGGGTTTCCAATTGCAATCAATTAATTTGCAGCCTGCTTCTATAAGGAAGCATGCCTCCACTGAATCGCGGTTGCTTAAAATCGGGCAACTCCATTCTGCGTAATTAAGTATTATTGAACCTTTCAAATAGAAAGGGGCGGTTATATAACCGCCCCTTTCTATTTATCGTGTAGCGTGCCCTACATAATTGGCCTATTTCTTTTTGGCTTCTTCGTACAGATAGGCATTGGTCAGGGATGTGCCCATCTGTCCCGCTATAGTGCTCAGCAGTTCCACTTCCTCAGGAAGAAATTTTCTGTCATGCCGGTTGCCGACGCAAATTGTGCCTATGACCTGGCCCTTTGATTTCATGGGCACGATCAACATAGGATGTATTTTGTCTTTCTGCACGCCAAGCCTGGTCAGCCTTGAGTCAGATGACGCGTCTTCGACGATCAATGGTTCACCGGTGGCCGCGACCTGCCCGTTGAAACCTTCGCCGACCTTTATGTGGTCGAGTTCTTCGGCCAGTGCGGATGATATGCCGTCATAAGCCACAAGCTTAAGGTCTTTGGCTTTGTTATCGAGGCTGAATAAAAGTATCAGGTCAGTAGCCAGAACAGTTGCTATCTTCTCTTTGGCTGTCTCTACAACAATTTTGGGGTCTAACGACTGGCTTAACGCCGATGATACGATATTGAGGGTCTTGAGGCGCATCATATAGCTCTTGACCTCGCGGTTGCTATCCTGTAATTTGTCCTGCACCACCTCCAATTTCTGCTGATATTTCTGTATCCGGTCATTGTAGACGCACACCACAATACCGATGATGGTGACAATAGACACCTCCAGGATAGCATCGGCAGGGTGCAGTGATTGTACGATTGCCCTTGGCAACATTGCTATTAGCGCAGCGGCTACAGTGAGGAGTCCCGGCCACAGGCCAAATACAAAACTGGCGTAAAATACGATAAGCAAGTAGAGGATACGCTCGAAAACGTGACGGCTAAGCCCCAGTGTCAGATCTGTGCCGCCGAAAATACCTAACGATTCCCTGTACTGAAACACGGTCACTAACGCGAATAATATTAGGATGAGCCAAAAATGCGGGTTGGCAAGAACTTTTACCTTGTCTTTCATGAAGTATTCTCCTTAATCCGGTTTCTTTTCGAAACAAACGGCGCGCCAGTTGATGAGAACCCTGACAATTCACCAATTCATCGGTGCTAAGCTAACGGCCCGGTCTATTTTTCAAGTCGTGCTCATATGGTTTACCTCCTGACTTCTTTGGTTCCTGATTACAAGTTAATGCATCCGGAGGCATACTACATCGGCCATATTACCCATAGCGCTTATGTAACTATTAGGTAAAATACATATTTAATAATGCGCATAAAACGTAATCTGAATAACCGTTTCGCAAACGATAGGGCCGGTTCCGGCGGCGTGCTCTATTGTGTGCGTTCAATCATCGCCGGTGGGCATTGTAGAGCAGTTCAATACCGGCCATGATAGGCGCCTCTCAATAGATCAACTAAGATCAACCGCATGCTGCGCATTTGGATTTCACCTGTTTATTCCTTATAATTCTAATCTGATCGTGAATTAGCATGGTGATTATTCTTATTAGGACCTTATTGCACCATTCAGACAACTTAATTCCCTCATCAAGCTACAATAAGCAAACCACTGCTTGCCTACGAGGAGGAACACTAAATTGCACAATAAAGATGAGAAACCCGGCGCCCTGGTTGATACGGAATGGCTGAATGAACACCTGTCGGATCCCGGTATCAAAATCATAGATGCAAGGCCTACCCCCTTTTACCTTGCCGGTCACATCAAAAACGCCATTAATTCTTCCTATTCTTCATCCGAGTATATGTCTCACGGCGCCGATATCTCCCGTGGTGGCGGCGTGGAAGTGTTTTCTGACCCCCGGAAATCACTTCCCTACCAGGACTTGCCGGCACAATCTCTAATTGAGGTAATGGGTAACAAACTTGGGATAAAGCGCGACGATCATGTCGTAATCTATACCGATGGGGCTGACGCCCTTGCCTCAAGGCTGTTTTATACGCTTGACTCTTTGCGACACAGGAAAGCCTCAATACTGGACGGCGGGTTTGAACAATGGCAGGCTGACAATTACGAAACCACCGACGAGATGACTAAAGTCAAACCGGTTGACTATGGGCTGGCGGAAATGGACCAGGGCTGCTGCGTCGACACCGGGTGGGTTTTGGCCAATATGGCAGACCCGAATATTAAGTTCGTCGCAGGACTCGCTTACTCGCGGTTTTATGGACCGGACGTTGCCCAGCCAAGAGCAGGCCATCTCCCCGGGTCTGTATGCATTCCCTATTCAGCCCATTTCAAGCGTGATGGCGCCTGGAAATCGGCGGATTCAATACGAAAAATGTATGCCGACTTCGGTGTTATGCCCGAACATATTGTGATTGCCTACTGCAATCACAATATGCATGCCGCTGTTAACTACTTCGCCCTGCGTTACATTGCCGGGTTTACCGATGTCAGGATGTATATGGAATCGGCTGTAGGCTGGTGCAAAGATCCGCGGGAATTGCCATTGGTGACTTATGGCGACCATAAAGTACTTAAAGAGACTAAATGGGTTTTTTACTGGGGGGTCCAGGCGCCGCCAATTATGAATGAAACCGGGATCCGTATAGTGGACGTGAGATCCGTGAAAGACTATGACGAAGGGCATGTCCCCTTTTCTTTTAACCTGCCAATCGATAACTTCCTCTCCGGTGAAGGGGCAATACAACCTGTGGATATAATTGAATCACTACTGGGCGCCGGCGGTATTTCACGGGACTGCTCCGTCGTAGTCTACGACGAGGGCAATGGCCATGATGCCGCAATTCTTTATTGGATACTGGAATTCCTGGGCCAGAGAGAGGCCGGCATACTCAACGGCGGATTCACCGCATGGAAGCAAAATAACTACATGGTAAACAGCGATGCCGCGATTATTGATGACAGCAAATCGGACTGGACATTCGACATATCAACCAGGCCGGCTATCTATAAATCAGAACGCCGCGAGGAAAAGGTTGCGACCACGGGCTGGGTAAACGAGCATTCCGGGGACGAGGATAAGACTTTCCTTGTTTCAGGCGAAGACGAAGACAGTCCCGGTTCGGTCCATATCCCATGGCTTAAAGTCCTGGTTGAGAATAAGCTTGATAGCGCCATAAATCTCTTCAATCTTTATAACAAAGCCGGTGTGAATCCGATGGAG
>JBFYUA010000114.1:0-16101 GCA_041300305.1 Dehalococcoidia bacterium
GCGGCGCCGCCACCATGTACTTAAATTCACCCGTGACCAACATTTTTTCTTTGGGCATGGGCGGCGCTGCCGATCCCTCCGGCAGCTCTACGGGAAATCCCATGGTAGCTGCCCCACCCAGGCAACACTGGTCATCATTGCCTACTACTACCGTCAACCTGTAACGCCTGGCCAGGCCCAGCGCCTGGCATAAGGCAACCTGGTAGCCCAGGTCCCGGGCCGGCCTCTTGGCCTTGGCGGGCAATTCAGCATCGGTCTTGCACAGCTTTACTGCCAGGGGAAAGGTTCCGGGCCGGATATAAGTAGTCAATGCCTCATTCAGCTTCTTTATGTCCATGACTGCCTCCTCTTGACAAAACACTTTTTAAATATTATATTGTGTACAAAATATCCGTGTCAAAATTACTTTGAATAGCTATGTATGATGCACGCGAGCACATCTGTTTTAACGTAGGCCGTGTAATGCGCAAGGTTTACGAGCATTACGACTCGCGCCTGGCGCCCTTCAGCCTGACCACGCCCCAGTACATGGTTTTCGCCGCGCTGTGGATGGGCGACGGCATCACCATCGGCGAACTCGGACAGCGCGTCTCGTTAGACGGTTCCACTATCACCGGCATCCTCGACCGCATGGAGAAGAACGGCTATGTGGAACGCCGGCCCAACGCCGGGGACCGCCGCTCCGCGCTGGTGCACCTGACGGAAAAGGCCCGCGAGGTGGGCCCGCAGATAATCAAATTCGCTGATGAACTCGATGAAAGCATCCGGAAACGCTTCGCCGCGGGGGACATGGCGGTCTTCGAGCGTGTACTTCATCAAATGGCAGAGCCGCAAGCATAATAAAGTGAACCCCGCAGCCTTCTACTTTTGTAAATCAAGAGGAGCAGCAGCATGGAGTCCGATCAACATCCAATAACAGCACAGGACCGCGAAATTTATACCAGGCTCATCGACTGGCTCAGGCAGAGCTGGTACGGCGTGCCCGGTTCAGATGTGCTTCTGCCCTACGTGGCCGCGCGCTACACACCCGAAGAGGCCGCATTGCTGACCGGCATGCCCTTCGCGCCGAAGACCCTGTCTGAGCTTGCTGATTTAACCGGAACCAGCGCTGATATTCTCGGCCCGAAATTGGACGCTCTGGCCGCCAGCGGACTGGTCTATAAGCAGGCCAGGGATGGCGTGGTCCGCTACCACCTTCACGATATTTTCACCATTTACCGTGGCTTCGGCTGGCCGGGCAGCCGCGACGGGTATGACCAGGTGGTGGGGCCGCTCCAGCACAAGTACCTCACCGGCGGACTGATGTCACCCTGGCAGACAGTCAAAGAGAAGGGCCTGCGCGTGCTGCCGGTTGAAGCCACTATCGAAGACGGCCGCGGCGTGCTTCCCTACGAGGAAGTCCGCAAGATACTCGATAAGGTCGAGTACTTCACGGTGAGCCACTGCCCCTGCCGCCATGCCAACAACCTGGACCCTGACTCACCGGATTGCCGGTACCCCACCGAGGTCTGCCTGCACTTCGATAAGCTGGGACATTACATCGTGGAAAACGGCATGGGTCGCGAGATAACCCGCCGGGAGACCGAGGAGATACTCAGGCGGTCCGCCGAACTTGGCCTCATCCACGGCATCTCCAACCAGCAGGAGAAGCCGGATACCATCTGCAACTGCTGCCGCGACTGCTGCATCTGGTTCCTGGCCCTGAACAAATACGGTCACGGCGCCAGTTTGACGCCTTCCAACTTCCGCGTCACCGTCAACCAGTCCACCTGCACCGGCTGCGGACTGTGCGTCAAGCGCTGCCCGATGGAAGCGCTGCATTTGACCGATGCCCCGCCGGCCAAGGGGCGCAAGATCACGGTAATCACGAAGGATGGCAGGCAGCTTGAGTTGACCAACAAGACCGGCAAGGTTGCCGAACTTAATCCTGAACGCTGCATCGGCTGCGGCGTCTGTGCTTACAAGTGCCAGTCACAATCGCTCACGCTGCAACGCAACCGGGTTGAGCACCATCCGCCGCAAACCGGCCGCGAATGGATGACAAAGTTCATGGCCGATACCAGGGGGTAACACGTGGGGCGGGCTCCTCGCAACAGGAGGCGGCCCTAACCTGTCACATCATGCAGGGCTTTGCGAAGCTGCTCGAGGGTATAGGGCTTGGCTACCACACCGCAGAACCCGTATTCCCTGTACTCAGAGATAACTGAGTCATCAATATAGCCGCTGGACACTATGGCCTTGACCCCTGGATCAATCTTGAGCAGCTTTTTGACGGTCTCCGTACCCCCCATGCCCCCGGCTACGGTCAGGTCCAAAATGACCATGGAAAAGGGATGGTCTGATTCCATAGCAGCTTTATACAGTTTAACTGCAGTGGCGCCATCAGTGGCAAACTCCGTATCTTCATAGCCGAGGTGCTTGAGCATGCGGCCGGCTATCTCCCTTACCCCCTGCTCATCATCCATCACCAATATCCTGACCTTGCCCGCAGGTTTTATCGCCTCTTTTTTCTCCTGTTTAAGGGAAACTGTTTGACTGGAGGCCGGCAGGTAGAGGTAAAAGGTTGAGCCTGTGCCAGGCTCCGATTCGACGCTGAGGTGGCCTCCATGATTGCGTGCTATGGAGAAGGAGGTGGCCAGTCCCAGCCCGCTGCCCTTCTGCTTGGTGGTGAAAAACGGATCGAATACCTTAAGCAGGTGATCCCTGGATATCCCGCTGCCATGGTCAGTTATGGCGATCCTGATGTAGGTCCCTGCTTTAAGCGGTAGCCCCTTTCCCAGTTTCTGCGTTTCGCTCAGGGTGATATTTTGGGCTGTAAGCTCTATTGTCCCTCCCTCGGGCATGGCCTGCTGGGCGTTGATGACCAGGTTATGTATGACCTGGCTTACCTGCCCCGCGTCAATCTCGGCATGCCACAGATCATCCGGTATGGCGAAATGACATTTTACATTAGAGCCGCGCAGGGCAAAGCCTGCAGTATCTTTCAGCAGTTCGGTTAAGGAGGCTAATTTCGTGACCGGCGCGCCGCCTTTGGAGAAGGTCAGCAGTTGTTTGGTCAGGTCCTTGGCCCGAAGTGATGCCTTTTCCGCCTGTTCCAGCCCGTTTTGCAGTTCACTGCCGGGCGCCGCCTCCGTTTTGGCCAGGCTGATATTGCCTAATATGGATGTGAGAATGTTGTTGAAATCGTGGGCGATACCTCCGGCCAGCAGGCCGACGGATTCCAGCTTTTCCACTCGCTGCCGCTCCTCTTCAAGCCGCCTGCGGTCGGTGACGTCGTTCAGGAAATTCAGTATTGCCGGCTTGCCCTCCCAGGTAATAAGGACTGCGGCAAGTTCCACCCACTTGATGTCCCCTGATTTGCAGACAATGCGAAAAGAATATGTACTGGGAACATCGCCGCCCTTTAACCGTTGAATATGGCGCTCGGCCACCACCTGGCGATCATCCGGATGAATAAACTCGATAAAAGGACTGGATGAGATCTCTTCCTGCGAATAGCCGGTAAACGCCTCAGCCCTATTATTGGCAAATTTGATCATCCCGTCCACGGCTATATAAATGGACTCCAGGGAGTTCTCCACGACCACCCGGTACTTCTCCTCGCTTTCAATTAGCGCTGCTTCGATGCGTTTACGCTCTGTGATGTCCCGGGCCAGGCCCAGTATCGATACCGGTTTGCCATGCCGATCCCGGATGACGCTGAACTTGGATTCCGCCCAAAAGGCTGTGCCGTCCTTTTTATAAAACTCCAGCTCAAGAGTGAGGACGGGATTGTAGTCCGGATCGGCCTCCACCTTGGGCATCGTCTCTAAAAATGCTTCCGCCACCACTTTGAGCGACTCCGGCGTGAAGTACTGTTCCAGCGACATTTCCATTATTTCCTGTACCGTGAAACCGCTTTGTTTTTCGGATGAAGGACTGCAGTATATAAGCTTGAGGTTCATGTCCAGAAGCCATACCCCATCAACCATATTGTCGGCCAGCAAGCGGTATTTTGCCTCGCTGTCTTTTAGTACCTCCTCTACGTGTTTACGCTCGGTAATGTCCCGGGCCTCGCCCAGAATGGATACCGCCTCGCCGCTCGGGTCCCGTATGACGCTGAACTTATTTTCCGCCCAGGCGGTGGTACCATCCTTGCAGCAATACTCAAGCTCTAATATGCGGACGGGATTGTAGCCGGGGTCGGCTTTCACCCGGGGCAGTTCCTCTAAAAACACCTCAGTCGCCAATTTGAGAGATCCCGCCGTGACGCGCTTCTCCAACGGCAGGTCCATGATTTCCTGTTGCGTGAAGCCGGTGAGTTTTTCCGCGGAGGGACTCTGGTACGTGGGCCTAAGGTCCATATCCATCAGCCAAACAAAGTCCGTCGTGTGCTCCGCCAGCAGTCGGTACTGTGCCTCGCCGGCATTCAGGGCCTCCTCCGCCCGCCTGCGCTCCTGGATCAGTTGCCAGCGGTCCAGGGCGCGGTCCAGTATGCGGGGCATAACGGCAAAGGCCTGCGGGGATTTGACCACATAATCCAGCGCCCCCGCCTTCATCGCTTCCACGGCGGTATTTTCATCTCCATGGCTGGCCATCATCAGTACCGGGAAAGGGTTTGCTTCCGGCGGAGCAGATACCAGTTCCAGGGAGCGGCCGCCGGGCACTACCATATTGAGCAGGGCGATATCCGGCGGATCGGCAACCACCCTCTCACGGTATTCCTGCAAAGAGCGGGCAACCTGAACTACAAAATGGGTGTTTGATGCCTGCAGCGCGCGGTGGATGGCTTCGATATGAGCAGCATCATTTTCCAGGAGCAGGACTTTTATATTCGTTCCAGCTATGTCAACCCCCTTCTGCTGTACGAAGAACTTCGAACATTATAACAGAGGAACGGCATAAACGAAATAGTAAAATATACCGGTAGTTACAGTGCCCTTGAGAGAGGCCTGCCATCGCAATTAAATACTAATAGGCCCTATTCCCCCCTTCAGTTTTTAGAGTTCAGAAATTTCAATTCTCAGGAATTTCACCCCACCTACCATCCCCGGCTTGACATTAGCACAATTGTTCTATTATAATACCGGCACACCTGCGGAAAGGGGGTGATGCGCGGTGTCCAGGTATATAGACGAGCCGATAACGGTCCACATAAACCATGAACTGAGGCCGACAGCCTTCATCTGGCGCAAGCGCCTCTACAGGGTGTCGGGTATACTCGCCTGGTGGCGCGAAGCGGCGGACTGGTGGGACGGCGAACCGATAAAGATGCTTATCCGCGTCACTGCCGAGCGCCGGGGCGCTGGGACCTTCGAGCTTTGCAGGCGCGGCGCAGACTGGTCATTGCGTCGCCTCCTCGACTAAATCCCAGGGGACCTGCCATGCCGTTCGTCCACCTTCACGTCCATTCTTATTACAGCTTCCTCGACGGCGCCGCCTCCCCGGCGGAACTCGTCGAGAGAGCGAAGCATTTCGGCATGCCGGCGCTGGCGCTCACCGACCACAACCGCCTGACCGGCGCCATCAGGTTCTACGACGCGGCCAAAAAGTCCGGCGTCAAGCCCATCATCGGGGCGGAGGTCGACATGGAGGGCGGCTTCCACCTCACGCTGCTCTGCAGGGACATGGCTGGTTACTCGAACCTCTGCCGGCTGCTCACCGCCATGCATTGCGGCAAACGCGGCGCCGGGCCTGCCGCTACGCGCAGCCTGCTGGCCGCGCATCATGGCGGGCTGATCGCCCTCTCCGGCTGCCGGCTTGGAGAGATACCGTCGCTCCTCTGCAAGGGGGACCGGCGCGGCGCGGAACTGGCCGCCGGCTTCTACCGCGAGGTCTTCGGGGAGGATTTTTTCGTCGAACTCGCCCGCCACCCGGCCAGGGAAGGCACGCCGCAATCTTTCCTGCTCGCCGATTTCGCCCGCAGCCGGGACATACCCGCCGTGGCCACCAACAACGTCCACCATATTACACTGCGCGACTACCGGGTCAGGGAACTGCTCAAGGCCATCGGCCTTATCGTGCCCGTGGCGCACCTGCCCGGCCCGCGCACGGTGGAGCAGTATTTCAAATCGCCCGCCGAGATGCAGCGCCTTTTCAAGGACTTCCCCGGCGCGGCCGCCATGTCGATGGAGGTGGCCTCGCGCTGCAATCTCGAACTTGAACTGGGCCGGCCGCGTTTCCCCAAATTCGACCTCCCCCCGGACGAAACGGCGGCCGGCTTCCTGCGCCGGCTGGCTTACGACGGCACGGAGCGTAAATACAGCAAGCTGACGCCCGAATTGTCGGCCCGCCTCGATATGGAACTCGACACCATCGGAAAGCTCGGTTTCTGCGGCTATTTCCTGGTGGTGTGGGACATCGTGCGCTGGGCCAGGGCGCGCGGCATACGCTGCCAGGCGCGCGGCAGCGCCGTGGACAGCCTGGTCGTCTACGCGCTGGATATCAGCAACGCCGACCCCGTCCACTATGACCTGCTCTTCGAACGCTTCATGCACCCGCTGCGCAACGAACCACCCGACATCGACCTGGATATCGACCGCCGCCGCCGTGACGAGGTACGCGACTATATCTATCAGAAATATGGCGCGGAGAACGTCTCCTGCGTGGCGACTATCAGCACCTACATGGCGCGCGGCGCCATCCGCGACGCCGGCAAGGCGCTGCAGGTACCGCAGTCCGTTATCGAAGAGGCCTGCCAGGGCATACACTGGCTTTCCGCCTCAAAGCTGTTGGAGAAGGCCGCGGCCCTGCCCGAACTCAGGGACAGCACCGTGTACAAAAGGCCTGAACTGCAGGAGTTCTTCAGGCTGTGCGCCGCCATCGGCCATTTCCCCAGGCACCTCTCGGTGCACCTCGGCGGACTGATCATCGGCGACGGCGGACTATGTGATCTTGTCCCGCTCGAACCCTCCAGCGGCGGCGATATCATCAGCCAGTACGACAAGGACGATATCGAGCGGCTGGGACTGGTCAAGATGGACCTGCTCTCGCTGCCCACCATCACGGTCATTGAGCAGGCCGTGCATAGCATCAAAGAAAACCGCGGCATAGATATCGACATCGACAGCATTGCGCGCGACGACCCTGCCCCCTTCGCCATGCTGCGCGAGGGCAAGACCATCGGTGTCTTCCAGCTTGAATCGCCGGCGCAGCGCGAGATGGCGGGACGCCTGCTTCCGCAAAATTTCGACGACATCATCGTCTCGCTGTCGCTGGTGCGTCCGGGTCCGCTCAAATCCAGCATGGACAAGGTTTACCTGGCGCGCCGCCATGGCCGGGAGCCTGTAGGCTACCAGCACCCGGACCTGGAAGGCGCGCTGGGTGAGACACTGGGCGTCATCCTCTACCAGGAGCAGGTGCTGCGTGTGGCGCACGACCTGGCCGGCCTGAGCTATGCCGAGGCCGACGGCTTCCGCCGTGCTATGACGCACGACCGCACACATGAGGAGATGGACAAAATGCGCCTCTCCTTCATCAACAGCGCCATGCGCAAGGATATCAAACGCGGGGTGGCCGAGGAGGTCTTCGGGCAATTAGCCGCCTTTGCCGCCTACGGTTTCTGCAAGGCGCATGCCGCGGCCTACGCCATCCTCTCCTACCAGACGCTCTGGCTGAAATGCCATTACCCGGCCGAGTTCTTTGCCGCCCTGCTTTCCAACCAGCCCATGGGGTACTACCCCCCGCGCGTGCTGGCCGCCGAGTCCCGCCGCAGCGGCGCCGCCGTCCTGCCGCCCGACGTGAATAAATCCTCCGGCCTCTACACTGTGGAAGGAGACGCAATTCGAGTGGGCCTCGGTCAGGTCAAGGGCATCAGCCATGAGGCCGTCGCTTCGATCATACAGCAAAGGAGCCGGTCACGCTTCACCTCGCTGCGCGACTTCGTCCTGCGTGTCGATGCCGGCCAACCCGTAGTAGAAAACCTGGTGAAGGTGGGAGCGTTCGACGCCTTCGGCAGCCGCTGTGAGATGCTGGCGGAGCTAACGGGCCTGCTGCAGTATAAGCGCAGGACCTGCCCGCATAACCAGCTTCCACAAACACGGGCGGGTTTGAAAACCCGCCCCTACATTTTTGACAACCCCTCTGTAGGGGCGGACCTTCAGGTCCGCCCGCCCGAGTCCGGGAAAGAAAGCCTGCTGGCCGAGCGCGAGATACTCTCGCTCGACCTCTCCGCCCACCCGCTGGACTTCTGTAACCTTGGTGAGGGATTTACACGCATAAAAGACTTGCCTGATCTGCCGACCGGGCAGGCTGTCAAAATCGCCGGGTCGGTCATACGTTACCAAACGCCGCCCACGCGCACCGGCAAGCGCGTGGTATATATCATCATGGAAGATGGCAGCGGCGTGGCCGATGTCACGGTCTTCGGCGACGTGCAGGAGAAATGCGGCAGTGTGCTCTTTCGTGCGGGTTGGATGGAAGTAAGGGGGAAGATACAGCGCAGGGGGCCGAAATCGCTCTCCATCATCGCCGTCGAGGTCAGGGCGCTGAAGGCGTACAGGGAAAATAGCGGTGGAATTTAGAGCGGCCTGAACTGACAGGCAGGCGCGGGCTTTGACCGTAGAGTAATATCCCGCCGCCCGGATACCGCGGTTCTGCTACCATCGTTACCAAAAAATGATACTTTTGGGTCTACCAGGATTATTTTTTCTGAAGCTATAATCTTTGATTATATCGCCGGTGACCGGACTGCAGATTTGACCGGTGAGTTAGTTATGATTGATAACACAGCTAAGGCGGTGGACCGCCTGCGCCGTGGCCAGGCAGGCATGACAGGCCTGCAAACTGCTATAATTTTAATAGCCTTTTCCACCGTGGCCGCCGTATTCGGCTATGCCGTCCTCAATGCCGGCCTTTATTCCGCTGAGCGCGGCAAGGAAACGGTCTATGCCGGTCTGCAGCAGGCCAGGGCCAATATGGAAATAGCAGGGTCGGTTATCGTCGAGTCTGACAATACAGATGCCGTCACCATCATCTTCACGGTGCGCAATGCCATTGCCGGCGCACCCATTGACATGACGGCCAATGCCGGCGGCAATGAGAACAGGTTTGTCATCAGCCTGACCACTGCCGACGTGTATTACAACAACATCGAGTGGTCTGTCGCTGCCATCGGGGCTGATGACGGGGATAACCTGCTTGAGCCTGGCGAACAGATGGAAGTAATCATTGACCTGACCGGCCTGGGCGCCGGTTTTAGCCATCCAACCCTCGGTCCGAATGACTGGTTCAACATCCAGGTAAAGCCAATGCAGGGTTCCACCATGACCATTCAGAGGACCCTGCCGGCGGGACTGGATCCCATCATGGATATGCATTGAAGAGGGCAGATGTACGGCGCTAAGAGCCATGTTTAACCCGGGAATGAATCCAAAAAAATAGCAGAGGACGCCTGAGTGCCGGCGCCCCCTGCCGTGGGAGGAGAACCGCAGAGATTCAAATCATTCGCATTGCCAAAATTATCGAGCAGACAATCAGCAATCCGCAAACTATCATTGAACCGAACAAAACCTGTGCCTTCCAATCCGCTTTGACTGTTCCTATAACCGATCTTGTTGTAGCCATTTCTTTACCCCTCATTTTCCTTACGGCATAATTCTAAGGCCCCGGACCCGGTAATACAATAGCCTGTCGGTACTGTTTTGGCCGTGACCTTAGTACTATATGGCAGTAGTCCCTGCGGATGACGGGCTGCTACCAACGGCTGAGGCATATACGCCGCCTGCTATAGCGGCGCAGGGGCTAAGGCTGGTACCAGGTGTAGCTGAGCGTGACTTCCTGCCTCTGGAAGCTGGGTATATAGCGGTTGTACATGACCGTTTCCCCGGGAGGTATCTGGTCCGCGATGTTGACGCTGGAACCGGTGATGGTAGCTACGATTTTAACGTCCTTGAGGTACCATGATTTATCCTTGTTGGTTACGCTGCCGTTGACAACAAGGGCATTTACACTTGAGTACCTGTAAAGGTCACTCTGGTTCAGCCAGGCGATGGCTGATTGTCCGGGAGGGGTGATTGATGTCACCGGCGCCGGCGCCGTAGCGGGCGGGATATTAGCGCCGGGCATAATGGTCAGGTAAACAGGCAGGTATATCGGGCTGTTCAGGGCCCCATCGGCTCTTATGGTTATAATGCCCGTGTAGGAACCGGGGGACATCCCGGTAGCATCCACCGACACCATGGCATTGACTGCCAGGGCGCCCACCTGGTTTGCCGCCTGGCTTAATACTATCCAGTGTGCATTATCGCTCATGGACTGGTTCATTATCCCGCCGCCCTGGTTAACGATTATGACAGCCTGCTCGAGCGCCGGCCCCTGCCCGGGTCCGACCGTAAAAACAAGCTTATCGGGCCTGACCACCAGCACCGCCGCCGCCGGCGCTACCGGGGCTGCCGTCGGGCTGACAGGCAATGCGCAGGACAAGGACGGGAGCATCAATACCGGGCCCAGGGCAGCAACCAGTATGGAAAGGCACTTTTTAAACATAATCATTCGTCCCCCTTGACCAAATATCCGATTTCCCCCGCATTATATACCATGACAGGGCTTTTTCGCACAGTCCGCGGCGTGCCCCGCTCTTCCGTGAACAAACCCGCCATAATTTTGACATTACAGATTGGCCTGCCTATGCTATTAGAAAGAGGTTGCCGTTCTGTAAATTTATATGAAGAATATCAATGCGCCACTGACGGACAGATTGCTTCGTTTCGTTCGCAATATCATTTTACTGCTGCTGGCCCTCCCCTTGCTGGTGGCCTTATCCGCTTCGTGCGTGACCAGGCAGTACCCGGTAACAAGCACCTATGAGGAGACGGCCTACCGCACCGAATACGTCAGTGAAACTTACACGGAGAACGAGACGACGGTTGAGACGCAGTCCGGCCGGTATGATCTGCCCCTTTATTACTCCTGGTATTCGCAAAACATCGCTTTCTCCGGTAAAACCAACGTCTGGTATTTAGCCTACGATGTCCCGCAAACACCGCCTTACGATAATATCAGGTTAAAGGTCTCTGTCTGGAAACAGCCGCAGTATGAGGCCGCCTCGGTCAGTCTACTCGACATGACCAGGGGCGGGCACCTTCCAACACCGGCTCCCGCCGTGACCGGAGACAGCGGTGAAAAAGGACAGGTGAAATGGACCTGGATAACCAGCACATCGACGGGCACCACCACAGCGTCTTCATCGGGCAGCAGCACAACGTCTTCTTCAGGCAGCAGCACTGATGGCAGTTCAGACACCAGCGCCAGCGTCACTACCGGCGGAGTTTCAGATTCCTGGGTAGACGCCGCCAATATCCAGCTTAACCAGGCATTATTCCTGGGCGGGCGTAACTACCTCTGGTCGAAGCAGGAAGACCCGCAAATATTTGAACTGAATGCGGGCGCGGCGCAAAAAATCGGCGCCATTATCTGCGGCCCGCAGAATAGCTGGAATGCCAGGATCACGGTGGCTGCAACCTGGTCACGCAATAACATTTCCTACCATCCGGTTACCAGGGAACGGAAGATTGAGAAACAGGTCCCCTACACAGTTCAGAAACAGAAAACCGTTTACGAAACGAGGCAGGCGCCTTTCTGGGAGGCCTTTGGCCCGCCCTGAATATTAAGATGACACATTTATATAATAGGGTAAAGCCGCCTGTGCGCCGGGAGGCGGCAGTTTGAGCGCCCGCCGGTTAACCTTTGCCCTCTGCCTTATCCTTGCCGTGGGAATTATAGTTTCACTCCTGCTATCAGTCTCCTGTGTCCCTGTGCAATACCCGGTGAAAGAAACGTATTATGAGACCGTTTTTGTCACGGAAAACCGCACTGAAACCTATGACGAAACCGTGGCTGTCGTCAAAACCGTATCCGGGGAGGAGCCACTTATTCCGTATGTGGTGTGGAGCAATCCCGACCTAGTATTTAAAGGCAACAAGTTCATCTGGTATTATGGGTACCTGCTTCCGGGCGCAGGCGCGCACGCCGTGGAGAAGATACGCATATACCTGCTCAAGCAGGAATACTATGAATACACTGCGATCAGTGTTTTCGACATGTCGCCCCGCGGGCAGGTGCTTCAGCCGCCCATTATCGCCCCGTCCGATCCCCCGAAGCCGCCTGCCGTGGGGTGGAGCTGGATCGTCACGGAAGGCGACAGCAGCAATATCAGCAACTGGCTCAACATGGCCAACATTAAATTTAATTTCGCGCGCCTTTTGGGCGCGCAGTCGGACCTGTGGATGAACCGGGCAAATGCCTATTCCATCGATTTCGATACGCGCGGCGCCCGCGATATCGCCGTCATCATCTCCGCGCCCACCGTCGCGCAAAATGCCCGGTACTCCGCTTCCCTGGTATGGGTGGACTACCTCACTGAGAATGTTACCAGGACGCTGCAACGCCAGGTCCCCTACCTTGTGGAGCACAGGATTGAGAAGCAGAGCACAGTCCATAAGACCAGGCAGGCCCCCTTATGGGAAACGCTTTTTAAAAACTAAGGCCCGTGTTGTGGCTGTAGTGTCTTAGATCAGTCCCAGGTACCAGGCTAATATCTGCCGGCCCCACAATAGGGCCGCCAGGCCGCCTATGCAGAGGAAGGGGCCAAAGGGGAGCATCTCCCTGCGCTTCTTTTTCCCGCTTATCAGCAGTGCTATGGCCACCAGTCCGCCCACCCAGATGCCAATGAACAACGCAATAAAGACCAGCGGGAAGCCGACCATCAAACCCAGCAGTCCCGCCAGCTTAACATCACCCATGCCCATCCCACCCCTTGAGAGGATAACCACCAGCAATAAAAGCAGCGCCCCTGATAAGCCGCCGGCCATGGCGGACAGGAAAAAGTTGTTAAAGATAGCCATGAAACCCTGCCCGGCGAAGGAAAGCGCCCAGGGCAGGGGGTATTGCAGCAGGGTTACCAGCAGGGCCACGGCGGCGGCCAGCAGGATGCCGGGATAAGTAACGACATTCGGCAAAAGAAAATGCTCGTAATCGGTGATGAAGAGGACGATGAGCAGTGATGCATAAACCAGCAAGATGAGGAGTTCCCAGGAAATGCCGTAGCCCAGGTCGAGGGCGGCGAAAAGCGCCCCGGTCAGGAATTCCACTACCGGTATGCGGGCCGAAAGCGGCTCACTGCATTGCGGGCAGCGCCCGCGGGCCATGAAAAATCCCAGCAGCGGCAGCAGGTGCTTCCAACTGCGCTGCGCCCCGCATTTCGGGCAGGCCGGCGCTTTTAGGTGGAATTCGCCTTCCCCGTTCATCGACCCGGCGAACCAGTTTATTACAGCCCCCACCGCTGACCCCAGCAACAGAAATAAAGCTGCCAAAAGGATGGTCATCATATTATCTATCCCCTGATATATTTCTTCTCAACCGTGCCGAAATACCTGTTGAAATCGAGGTGGTCCACCTGCTTAAACTGGCTGCTGAAAGTGCCGAATTCAAACTTGCCGCCGTTTACCGGTCTCCCGGGAGCGGGCCGGACGGCCCTTTCCACGTATTCTGCTATTTTCACTCCATCTTGCCCGACATTGTGCCCCATAGTGGTCAAAATATCAAAGGGCGCTACGGGCTTCCTTACATAGTGCGTTATGTGCATTGCCGGCCGTTTCCACGCAGGGTTTTTTTTATCATCCCGCCTCAATTATAATTAACCTTAAGAAGTTCATGATAAGAGGTAAATATTACGATGAATTGGTTTGGCTGCGCGCTGACAATACTGGGCATCATACTGGTCATATTCATTCTCACTCACATCTCTGAGATCTGGGTCTTCCTGGAGCGCCTCATATCCTGGAGCGGCTTATAAAGCGTGACGGGACCCACCAGGGCTGCGCCATTAATTTCCGGGTTAACGCTGGTTTTAGCCCTGGCTGTGTGGGCGGCTGGTTGCGCGCCGAGGTTCGCTACTGCGAATACGTCCGGCCAGTATGTTTACTTCCCGGTTGACCCGCGGCAGTTGATTACTGTGCGGGACGAGTCCATCAAGCAGGCGCTGAATACCATCACCTCCAATCCAACCGACTTCAGGTCGGATTTCAGGAAGCTGCAGGACTGGGTCGCTTCACACATAAGCTATTCCCAGGACAGCTATTACCGCTGGCAGACGCCCGTGGAGACCCTGACCAGGAGGACGGGCAACTGCAAAGATTTCGCCGTGCTGCTATGCACCCTGTGCCGGGCGGCAGGCGTGCCCGCCGGGGATATCTACGTTGCTATCGGCAAGGACCGCAGCAATAAGAGCCACGCCTTCGTTATCGAGAAATGGGTGCTCGGCCGCTGGCAGGTCATCGAACCCCAGGTGGGAGGTTTCATCATCTCTGACTTATCGGGCATGGATACGGCCGACAGGTACACCGTGACATCCAGGTTTAACGATGTCGCCTATTACGGGCAGCCCGCCTTTATCACGGGCAGCGAGACCTTTCTCAGTTCCGGCGCGCCCGCCTCACCGGCCCAGCCGGCTGAAGACACGGTTTCCACTTCCCTTTCCACAAGTCCCCCTCCCATGGTCAACCCGTTGCCGGAGATCGATTATTTCTACTTCAAATCAAGCCCCAATATCGTCGGTACGCCCGGTTCCACTATGCTGAGCTGGCAGGTCACAGGTTCGTCATCCGTTTATATCGACAGGGGCGTGGGTTACGTGGCGCCTTCCGGAAACCGGATAGTCACGGAACCCGCGGGGACAACTTTTATACTGACGGCCAAAAATGCCAATGGCGAAGTAAGGTCGATGGCGGTGAAATGATTGCTGCATAGAGGCGGCAGTTACCTGCGGCAGAATTTACACGGCAACTGGAAACATTTACTGACGCTGTTGATACCCGCGCAACCCATGGTAGTATCGCTTTTACCCCAGGCGGTGGCGTTGCAGCCCGTCCTTCCTGCGCTGTTGCCCCAGGTCGTGGTATAAGGTGGTGGCGAGGTGGTCGCGTTGTCTGCCAGGGCCGGGACTGCGCCCGAAAATATTGTTGCAGCCAGGCCGGTCAGGCTTATTACCATGGCAATAACCAATCCCTCTTTCATTGTCATACCCTTTGCCTCCCTTATATTACAATCAAAATGCCCGTGTCGGATTAAGCTGCTCCATGCAACCGTCAAGGCTATTATAGTTCGCGTATCATGAACGGTCAACGCCCGATGTCACAAAAACTGCCGGACTGCCGGCACCGTTGAAATATGTGGAAAAACCGCGGATTTGAATGGAGCCAGCGGCGAGAGTCGAACTCGCGACCAGCTGTTTACGAAACAGCTGCTCTACCACTGAGCTACGCTGGCATGCCATTAATTATATGGGAGCGGGCAGCCGTTGTAAAAGCAGTGGGGGCCTGGATTTGCAGCCCTTTCATCGTCCGGCGCCCACCTCTCCCATACTGTGATATAATCGGCGAATAATATTACGATTTCCCAGGGAGAGGTAAATGAGAAAAATCCGGCATATCCTCATTATATTAGCCCTCGTATTTACACTATTCGGCTGCTTCTTTGTGCAACCCGGTCCGATGGCTGCCGACGATTCACACTCCAAGATCAGCAGCAGCCTTATCAAAGCTATAGATGCCAGGGCGGCGCACAGGCAGCCTCTTTCTCTTTTAAGCGGCGAAGCACAGGAGCCGCTCCTGGACCCGTTAAATGTAAGCATTTTAATCTATACCAACAGCAAGCCGGACGCGGCGCAGGCAGCGGACATGGCCTCCCTCGGTGTCACCGCTTACCTGGATAGCTGGATACCGCCGGTGGGAACTCACCCGCAGGGATTTATTACGGCCATTGTCCCGATCGGCACAGTCAACGACCTGGCCGCCAGAAGCTACGTGGTCAGGTTAGACAGTGCGGAGGGGCAGTCCTACCGCATGAACGACGTGGCGGCGACCGATATCAAGGCCTCCACTTTCTACTCAGGCGGATATACCGGCGCGGGCGTGAGGTTAGCGGTTTTAGACAATGGCCTGGACACAACCCATCCCGATTTCCCGGCCCCCGTATTTGCCAAAGACTACTGGGACTACCCCGTTATCGGGGATAACGTTACTTCACCGAATCCCGGTGGCAGCGACCATGGCACGCATGTGGCCGGCAGCGCACTGGGAAGGGGGACCCTTTCCGCGGGGAAATATAAGGGCATCGCCAGCGGGG
>JBFYUA010000152.1:0-4522 GCA_041300305.1 Dehalococcoidia bacterium
GCCTGTCAGAAATTAAAAAGGCCAGGGGATGATGAAATGGTTGCCGGCATGAAACCGGGGAAGATGATTTTCCACCGCTGCAACCAGGGGGAAAAAGTGTCCCCGGTCATTGTGAACCCCGGTAAATTCCAGGTGCTGAAGTCAAAATACCGCCCCCTGTACAAAAGGGTCCTGAGGGGAATTTCCCCCTGGGATGCCGGTTAAACCTTGCCCTTCCTAATGCGGCAGATACACTTCGGCTTCGGCCACACCTACCGTATTGCCCTGCTCGTCTTTGGCCCAGATGTTCAGGGTGACAAAATCTTTGCCCTTGCCGATAGGGTGCTTCTCGGTCACTGTAGCGCCGTAGATACAGGTCGCGTCCACGGGCACCGGCCTGACCAGTTTTGATTCGATGCGCTTCATGCGGCCGCCCGACGGGTAAGCCCAGTTAGTGACCACCTTGCACATCAGCGACATGGTCTGGTTGCCATGCATGACTGTGACCGGCAGGCCGAAGACCTGAGCGGTTTTACACCATTCAGGGTTATTGTGCACCGGGTTATAATCCATGGAGCCTGCCGCATGCTGCCAGATGACCTCCTGGTTAACCAGCTGCCTGACCTCGGGTAATAAGTCCCCGCAATTCACTGATTCAAAAGTAATCTTCTTGTCCATTTCCTTTTACTCCTCCGCTTATGCCTGCAGGGCGTGTTCTCCCTTGAGGAACTTGAGCACGTCTTCCCGCGTGCGGGGCAGTATAAGTGTCACGTAATAGCGTATTTTCAAATTGCCGTGCTGGTCAAAGGTCTCGGTCATATAGCGCATGTAATATTTACCGCGCTTGATCCACTTGTCGTGACCCTTTATCTTCATGCTCAGGATATCACCCACCTTGATAGGGTCGTAATACTCGATGATCTGGCCGGGGTTCCTGGCTCCGGGCGTCCTTATCCAGCTGCCATGCCCCTTCCTCATCAGGAAAAATCCCACCTGCGTACCGAACATGGGGTGGGCGACGATGCTGTCATGGCCGCACTTCCGGGCGTATTCTTCATCGTAGAAAATGGGGTTGGCGTCCGGCACCCCCTCCGCGTAGGCAGCCAGGTCCTCCGCCTTTACCTCAAATTTCATGGGCAGCTCGCTTTCCTTTCCGATCTCTATTTCGTCCCAGAACTCGTACTGGTCAATATCCTCCTTCACCAGGAAATCCGCCCCGAACTCTTTCTGCTTGGCGGACCTGTGATATTTCGCCATCTCGTCAAGATACCCCATGATTATCAACCTCCTAATTTTTTCCGTCACTGTGAGCCACAGGTCTCTCGTCATTGCGAGCCCGAAGGGCGTGGCAATCCTTCTGTTTCACGCCATTCCGTAAGATTGCTTCGCTTCGCTCGCAATGACATTTTTGTGCGGCGGCCCCGCAACGACATCGAGGGGACACGTTAACGACCTGTCCTACTTATTTGCCTCCTTCATGATGTAGCGGAAGGTGCAGTGGTCCGGCTGTCCCACATGGTGGCGGTCGTGCAGTACCAGCTTGACCTCGGGATTGTAGCCCTCGAGTATGGCGTAGTCGGCGTACTTGCAGTAAATTTTGGCGTAATCGCCCAGGCCGAATTCCCGCGCGGCGTTCCAGAAGGTGCACTCTCCGGCCTTGACCACCAGGTCGCTGTTGTCCAGGTCGGGGTGCGGGTCGAAGTTGACCGAGTCGATGTCGCTGTAGATCAGCCAGTTCTTGAGTGTCAGCGGCTGGCCGAGGTCTTTTACTATGGCGGCGATGCGCCTGCCCCTGGCCCTGCCGAAATCCTCGATGGCCTTTTTGAGCAGAGCCTCGCCTTTCTCCTCGCCCAGTTCCTTGATGACTGCTTTGGCCATAAAGGCGAAAAGCACCGCGCCCAACCCGAATCCCGGCAGCTGATATTTAGCTGCCGCGGCCTTCTTTTCCAGCACATCGGCCATGTAGTCCCAGTCGAAGCCCTGCTTTTTCTCGCGTTCCAGGTCGTCCATATTTGTCGCCTCCCATTAATTCTTACAATTCGCTTGCGGGCGTATAAATGTAGGGATGGGCCTTCAGGCCCGTCCGCTCTTTCGGGTTTTCAAACCCGCCCGTCCATGCACGGATTTATCTGTAATGTTATCATTATAGCCGCATTTTGAAATAATCACCCCGGAGGATAACTATGCCCTATAAATTGATCATGGTAGAAATCGCGGACGAGGTGGCCACCCTGACACTTAACCGGCCGGACAAGCTCAACTGCCTGAATACACCCATCCTGCACGAGATGTCGGCGGCGCTCATCGACCTGAATAAAAATGAAGGGGTCAAGGCGCTCATCCTGACCGGCGCGGGACGGTCCTTCTGCTCGGGGGCAGACCTGTCCGAGCAGCCCTACGGCACCGACAAGAAGCAGCCGGGCATCAGCCGGGCGGAGCACATTACCCCGTTTGTCAGCTTCGGCTGGGTGGTCAAGCAGATCGAGGACTTCACCAAGCCGGTCATCGCGGCGGTCAATGGCATCTCTGCCGGCGGCGGACTGGCCCTGGCGCTGGCCGCCGATATCCGTATAGCATCGGAGAACGCCATTTTCTCGGCCATCTTCGTCAAAAGGGGACTGGTGCCCGATTGCGGCGTTTCCTACTACCTGCCCAGGCTGGTGGGCATCAGCAAGGCGCTGGAACTGATGTGGACGGGGGATAAAATAGACGCCGAAGAGGCCGCGCGCATCAGCATGGTGAATAAAGTTGTACCGCCTGACCGGCTTATATCGTCGGCGCAGGAATTCGCGCAGGGCCTGGCCAAGGGGCCTTCGCTGGCCATCGAGATGATCAAGCGCATGGCCTATACCTCGCTCAAGTCAGATTCGGTAATCACACAGATGGCTGTTGAGGACTTCATGCAGCAGGTCTGCCGCGAATCCGAGGACGTCATCGAGGGTGTGATGGGCTTTTTAGAGAAGCGGCCCCCTAAGTTCACGGGGAAATAAGTTGACACAATAGGCCAAAGAGTTTAGAATTTCACTTTGTCAGTTGCCTCTATGCCTGCCATACGGCAGGCGCAAAAAATAATAAAAAGGAGTTGATTGCTTGTGCCCGAAGTCAGATTAGGAGAAGGGGAAAGTTTCGAAAGCCTATTGAGGCGTTTCACCCGTAAAGTTCAACAGGAAGGAATTATCAGCGAGGTACGCCGCAGGGGCTTCTTCGAGAAACCCAGCATCAAGCGCAAGCGCAAAGAGGCAACCAAGCGCCGCAAAAGCAATAAAACAGCGTAACCGACATGCCGCTATTAGATAAAATCAATACCGATCTCAAAGCCGCCATGCGCGCCAAAGAGGAAATACGCCTCCTGGTGCTGCGCACGTTGCTGTCTTCGGTCAATTACGCCGAGATAGCCAAGCAGAAAAAACTGGACGACGCAGGCATCATCGAAGTGGTGGGCAAAGAGATAAAGCAGCGCCGGGAGAGCATCGAGGCCTACGACAAGGGCAACCGCCCGGACCTCTCCGCTAAAGAGAAAGCTGAACTGGCTATTTTACAGGAATATATGCCTGCCCAGATGGGCCGGGACGACATAACCGCCAAGGTAGAGAAGGTGATAGCCGAGGTAGGACCCAAAGGCCCGGCAGACAAGGGCAAGGTCATGCAGAAGCTCATGCCGCAGGTCAAGGGCAAGGCGGACGGCAACGAGGTCAATTCCATCGTCACGGACCTGCTCGCCAAATTATAGTTTAATTGAGACTTTGCGGGCGCACCTGAAGGAACGCCCCTACAACAGGGGAATTCCGGGTGCACCTGAAGGAACGCCCCTGCGTTAAGCAAGATGTAGGGGCGGGTTTTTAAACCCGCCCGAGAAAGAAAGAAAAATGAAATTCGGCATTGTGGTCTTCCCCGGAACGTGGAGCGACCGCGACTGCTATTATTCCATCCACAATATCTGTGGCCAGGACGCCACCTACATCTGGCACAAAGAGACCGACCTCTCCGGCTGCGACTGCATCGTGCTGCCGGGCGGGTTCTCCTACGGCGACTACCTGCGCACGGGCGCCATCGCCCGCTTCTCACCGGTCATGGACTCCGTGGCCGACTTCTCTAAAAAAGGCAGGCCGGTCATCGGCATCTGCAACGGCTTCCAGGTGCTCTGCGAAGCACAACTGCTGCCGGGCGTGCTGCGCCAGAACGACCACCTGCAGTACCGCTGCCAGTGGACCTACCTGAAAACCGAAAATATCACCACCCCCTTCACTGCTAAGTGCAGGCAGGGACAGGTGCTCAAGATACCCATTTCACACTACGAGGGACGCTATTACGCCGACGACAGCGTCATTAAGGAGTTGGAAGATACCGGCCGCGTGGCCTTCCGCTACGGCACGCCGTCCGGCGAGATAACCGTGGAGTCCAACCCCAACGGTGCGCTCAACAACATCGCCGGCATCGTTAACAAGAGGGGCAACGTGCTGGGAATGATGCCACATCCCGAGCGCTCGTGCGAGGAGATCCTGGGCAGCAGCGATGGTAATATCATCTGGGAGTCGATAATTGC
>JBFYUA010000162.1:0-13458 GCA_041300305.1 Dehalococcoidia bacterium
GCGGCTGTGGAAGGAAACCGGCCTGTCCAATTCCACCGCCAGCTTCAGCAGCCTTTTGAGCACGTCCTTCTGCAGGTCCTTGCCTGCCCCTTTGAGCACCCTTTTGTCGTAGTCCAGGCCCACCTCGCCCAGGGCCAGCGCCCCCTGCAGGTTGTCCCTGATGAAGGCGATGTTCTCTTCCAGTACAGCCAGGCCCATGTTGCCCAGTGACCAGGGATGCAGGCCGATAGCCGGGTAAATGAATCCAGGGTAGGCCCGGGCCAGCTTGATGGTCTTGATATTGGAGGCCAGATCCTGTCCCATGGAAATGACGGCCTCTACTCCAGCCTGTTTGGCAAGCTCAACGGCGGCGGCGATGTCCTCTATTTCGTCGAGGTGGGCATGTGTATCAACCAGTCCCGGCACGCCAACCCCCGAAAAGGTCGTCAAAAGTGATCTCAAGCACTTTGTCCGTGGAAAGTAACCCGCGCTCGGTCACGATGCCGGTGATGAGCTCGAGTGGGACCATATCGAAGCCGGGTCCGGCCTGCTGCAGTCCCGCCAGGAAGCCCCGGGCGTCGAATTTGGCGGTTTCACAGATGATGTGGAAGGGTTTTTTCTTGCGCGCGGCCAGGCCGGCCAGCTCAAGCGAAGGTGTCCCGTTAATCAGCCATCCGTGCAGGGATACGGCGTCGGCGCCGCAGAGGACATAGTCCGCCCGGGCAACCTGCCAGCCAACCTGGTCATCCGGTACCACCGTGCAGGATATGCCCGCCGCCTGCAGCCGCTTTGCTGTAATCCCGCCGAAGGATATTTTATTATGTAGTGACTCGATGGCCAGAACCTTAAAGTCCGTCCCTGCCCGCCGGGCCATCTCGAGGGCGGAGCAGACGGACGAACTATAGCTGCAGGTCATGACGATGCTGCGTCGGGATACCAGCTTAATGGCGTTGCGGCCGGCTGCTGCCGCGGCTTTTTCCTGGGATTTGAGCAGCCTGCCGGCGATACTGAAAGCGGTTTTCTTTAACCTCTGCGGCGATTTGGCAGTTACGGCTGCCGCGGCCAGCTCTTCCTTCATGAACAGGGCATAATTGGCAATGGAGACCATCACCGGGCGGGCCTCTATCAAAGCGTCGGCCACCTGGTTTATCTCCGCAACGAATTTATCCGCCGTTTCCGCTGTGCTGCCGGCGCCGGTTTGCCTGAGTATCTCCAGGGCCTGCAACGCCAGGAAACCGGCGCCGTGCTCCCTGTCTTTTTTAAGGGCGCTGATACTTTTCCTTAGCGAGGCTAACATCAGGGGGAATTATACCCTTTTAACTTCAGGCCGCTCAAAATTTGGGTTTGGCAAGGACGGCGCAGCCAATGGCTATTACCTCGATTACACCCGCGATGACAAATCCCGACGCATAGCCCGGGACGGCGCCGCTGATGATGGAGCCGAAGAGCGTGCCCAGCGTGATGGTGACCTGTATGGTCGCCAGGTTGCCGCCCATGCGGGTGGCAATGAAGAGATTGGAAACTATCAGGCTGCGCGTGACCAGCGTCAGGCTGTCCCCTACGGCATGTGTCAGGCGGATGGCCAGCACCGTACCGAAGCTGTCGGTAAAAATAAGCAGTATATTGGTAATGCCGACGACAGCAATTCCGGCATAATATGGGATGGCCAGGCCTTTTCCACGCGAATTGATACGGTCCGCATAGTACCCGCTGACGATGGACAGCAGGGCCATGACGTTGGCGTGGATGAAAAATATCCAGCCCACCGACTCCTTATCGAGCTTTATTTCCTTGTTGAGGAAAAGGCTGAAGCTGGACTGTTCCGCCCCGACGTGCAGGGAAAAGGCGAAGACGAGTATGATAAAGATCAGCACCGACCGGTTGGAAATGTCTGCCCGGTAATCGCTTAGCTTGACCGTTGTGCCCGGGACGCCGGGCAGCAGCAGGCCCAAAATCACCATGGGCACTGTGCCTGCCAGCGAAAAGAGGAAGATGGCGTTCATATCGAAGGCCGAGAGCAGGTAGCCGCCCAGCAGCGAGCCGAGCCCGTAACCCACCAACAGGCAGGCTGTGAAAAAACCGAGTTTCAGTCCGCGTATCTTATCGCCCAGCGTCTTGTAAAAAAGCGCGGACAGGGCGTTGTTGAAAAGCGCGTTGCCGGCGCCGCCGATGCCCAGCATGAGCATGGTCGGCCAGAAATCCTGCGTGATCAACAGTCCCAGGATGCTGAGCGCGAATATCAACTGGCTGGCGATCACCAGTTTCTTGGGCGATATGCGGTCGGCGAAGATGCCGAAAGGTATCATCAGCACCAGGGATACCAGCGGGAAGACGGCTATCAGCAGGCCGACCTGCAGGTGGCTGAAACCCATGTCTATCCAGTAAATGGTGATATAGGTCAGTATCGCCCACAATAAGGTGGTCTGCAGGAACCCTGTCAGGCAGGGTATGACGAAGCGCTGGGAAAAACTTAAACCTTTCATGTGAATTTTTGAAAGATGAAGTATAGCAGACAGCCGCCGGAACGGCTAAAGCCCGGTTATTTTGGGGCCTTTCAGTGCGCCGTGCGGTTGCGCTATTGCATTTGCAATATTTTTGCGGTATAGTATACGTAGTGGTTTGTGTTCAGGTTATTGCTGACTTAGTTAATTAACGCCTCACCCCGCCTAATATTTACGAGTTCCGGATGACCCAACCAAAAGCCATAAATAATATTATACAGGAGGTCATCCAATGGGATTCACCGACAAAAAAATGACATGCGCAGATTGCAACCAGGAGTTTGTTTTCAGCGCGACTGAGCAGGAGTTTTACGCTCAGAAGGGGTTCACCAACGAACCCAAGCGCTGCCCGGATTGCAGGCAGGCCAGGAAATCATCGCGCGACGGCGGAAGGTCCGGCGCGGGATTCCAGCGCAAAATGTTCCCCGCAACATGCGGACAGTGCGGCAAACAGACCGAGGTTCCTTTTGAGCCGAGGCAGGACAAGCCGGTTTACTGCAGCGATTGCTACAGCTCGATCAAACCGAGGAGATAAACCGTCATACAGCAGGCATGCGCGGGCGATGAGCCCGCGTGTGCCGCATAATTTATATATGGAGGAAATAGTTTAGTATTATGAATATTTATGTAGGCAACCTGTCATATGAAGTGACGGAAAGCGATATCAGGGCGGAGTTTGAAGCGTTCGGCGAGGTCTCGTCCGTGTCCCTTATCAAGGACACTTACAGCGGCCGCTCCAAGGGTTTCGGCTTTGTGGAAATGCCCAAGCTGCAGGAAGGCCAGGCGGCCATCACCGGGCTTAACGGCAAAAAGGTCAAGGACCGCGCGATAACTGTCAATGGCGCCCGCCCCAAAGGTGAGGGCGGACCCGGCGGCGGTGGTGGCGGAAGGTCTTCATACGGCGGCGGTGGCGGTGGCAGGGGTGGTTCAGGCGGACGCGGTGGCGGCGGCGGTGGTGGCAGGGGCGGTCCGCGAAGATATTAATCCTGATTGAAAAGCAACATGAAAACGGCCCTTAACGGGGCCGTTTCTTTTTTACATAAGTTACAATTTAGCGTATACTTCATGCATAGTTCAAGTTTAGGTTATTACAAAGCTCCGTACATCTCACCCGCTCAATTTAAAGCATTGGATGGCCCGAAGACTGGCTAAATTTATTAAAGGAGGTCATCCGATGAGTTTTCAAGACAAATCGCTCAAGTGCACCGATTGTGGTACCGGCTTTACGTTCACTTCGGGAGAACAGGAGTTCTACGCTACCAAAGGTTATACCAACGAACCCAAGCGTTGCCCGGGTTGCAGAAAAGCTAAGAAACTACAGAGCGGCGACTCGTCATACGGTCCGCGCAGCTACGACTCAAACTAAGTAAAATCGCAGACAAATTGAACCGGGGACATAGGCAGGCCTGTTTAAGGCTTACGTATGTCCCCGGTCGAAACATTAAGGGGAAAAGAAATGGAATTCGATAAGAGTAAAGGCTTTTGCAATGGTCTTAATATTCACGGCGGGAGCTGTGAGTTCAACTTTCACGAGGTAAACCACACCCACAGCGAGATCACGATAAAAACCTGTAAAACGTGCAGTTGCCCGTCAGCCAGGAACCACCGGGCGCTGTATTCTGCTAAAAGGCGGGAGACGACCGGATAACGGACGGGTTGTGACACGGTAACTTAAAAAACGGCCCTTAACCGGGCCGTTTCCGTTTCTGCCTGCGTCACGGCAAATCAACCGCACCTATTTTGACAGTTCCCCATGCTATTGCTATAATACGGCAATAGGCTGCCATAATCCGTAATAGTAGTACAATGACATATGCAACGCAGAACGTAGAAAAAAAGACCTTTAGCATACTCAAGGTGCTTTCAAACTCGCAAGAGCCCCTGGGGTCGATAGTCATTGCGCGGAAACTCAGGGACCTGGGTGTTGACCTCGGCCAGCGGGCAGTGCGTTATCATCTGAAGCTGACAGACGAGCATGGATTGACATACCTGGCCGGCCGGCGTGACGGCAGGCAGATTACGACGCTCGGGCTCAAGGAACTTAAGCAGGGCATGGTCAAGGAAAAGGTGGGATTATCTATTACAAGGATAGAGCAATTGGCGGTCCTTGCTACCTTTGACGCTGATAAACAGGCCGGGCTGGTACCTGTCAACGTATCGTTTATTCGCAGGCAAGATTTCCAGAAAGCCTTGCAGATTATGGCGCCCGTGTTCTCGGCGCGTCTCTGTGCGAGTCACCTGGTCATGGAGGCCCGCAGCGGTGAAAAAGTCGGAGATATTATTGTCCCCGGGGACACGGTGGCCCTGGTCACAGTGTGCAGCATGGTAGTCAACGGCGCCCTGCTAAGGGCTTGCGTCCCGGTGAATGCCAGGTTTGGCGGGCTACTGCAGATGCAGAGTCACAAGCCCTGGAGGTTTGTGGATTTAATACATTATGCCGGATGCTCACTTGACCCGACTGAGGTCTTTATTAAGGCTAAGATGACGTCGGTAGGACAGGTTGTGAAAAATGGCAAGGGCAGCCTGCTGGCGAATTTCCACGAAATACCGTCAATGTGCTGTTCAACGGCTGGGGAGGTCTCCATGAAGCTAAATAAGGCCGGCCTTAACGGGATATTGGTTATTGGAGGCGTGGGTGAACCTGTCTGCGAAATGACGGTGGAATCTAACCGTGCCGGTATCGTGGTATTAGGGGGCCTTAACCCCCTGGCCGCTGTGCAGGAAGCCGGTATGGACGTGGAATCGTACGCTATGAGCGCCTTGATTGAATATAAAAATCTTGTTCCTTTCGAGGAACTCCTAAAAGAGAAACGGTTGAAATTTCACTGGAGCCGTGGAAGACGTGAATAATAATAGTAAAATTAAAATCAATCTCTTCTGCTGTTCAACCAGCTTTGAGCCGGCTGAACTGGCACAGGGCGATAACGGGCTCGGGGACGAGCTAAAGATCATTCCGCTACCTTGTTCCGGCAAGATCGACATACTCTACTTAACCAAAGCTTTTGAAACCGGAGCAGATGGTGTGGCGGTGATTACCTGTAAAAAGGGTGAGTGCCAATTCCTGGAGGGTAACCTCAGGGCTGAGAAAAGGGTGGAAGCGGTCGATGCGCTGCTTGAGGAGATCGGCCTGGGTAAAGGGAGGATGGTAATGATGCAGATAGGTGAAGGCGGCATCGGACAGCTTAAGAAAGAAGTAGAGGATTTCCGCAGGAGGATAAAGGCCTCACCGTGCCAGGCGTATGCCGGCGATGAATTGGAGCTGGATAAGGAATAAAAGACCGGCATTATATCTGTTGAATAAGGATAACGATATGAAACCTGATAGCGCACTGGCCAACAAAATAGGCGGCAAAGAGTTTATTGTCACTGCCGAATACCTGCCGCGGACCGGGATGGGTACACAGATAGTTGATGACTGCGCCCGCATATTTAAAAATGGCCCGATTGCGGTGAATGTTGCTGATAACCATTACGGCGTGGCTATGTCCAGTCTTGCCGCATCGGTCATCTTGAGCCGGGCCGGCATTGAGCCGGTTTACCAGGTCGTTACGAGGGACAGGAATCGTGTTGCCTTACAGTCCGACCTGCTGGGAGCGGCTTCGCTGGGCATAAAAAATGTGCTGTGCCTTTCAGGCTATCACCAGGCGCTGATAGGTTGCCCTGAATCTGCTAACGTCTTTGATATTGATTCAATCCAGCTTCTCGCGGCAGTGAAAACTATGTCCGAAGAGGGTTTGCTGCTGGACGGGACTAAAATCGAGGGCTCTTTTTCCATGCTGTCGGGGGCTGCTGCCAATCCTTTCCTCAAGCCGCTTGAACTAAATATTATCCGCCTGAAGAAGAAAGTGAAAGCCGGGGCAGGCTTTCTCCAAACGCAGGCTGTTTTTGACGTTGAAGAATTTAAACTGTGGCTGGAAACGGCCCGTAGCGAAGGAATCACTGAAAAAGCCGCCATCCTGGCAGGCGTATTGCCGCTGACCGGCGCGGCTGAAGCGAAGAAATTGAATGAAACTTTCACGGATTTCAGCATACCGAATGAAGTGGTCTCGCGCCTGGAGGCTGCAGGAAACGAAGAGGCGCAGCAAAAGGAAGGCATGGCCATCTGTGCCGGGATAATCAGGCAGCTTAAGGATTTGCCTGGCCTGCGCGGTATACACATATTTTCCGGGGGCAACGAAAAAGCTGTGCCCGAGCTTATTTCAACGGCTTTTTGAATAAGGTAAATAACTATGCCGGATAAGTATCATATCAAAACCAAACCCGTACCCCCGCGCCGGCCGCGCATTGGCAAAGTTGGCGTGGTGGATTGGCGCGAAGACTGTGCACGCTGCCACAACTGCGTAAAAAAGGCCTGTGTTTTCGACCGTTACAGGGAAGAGGCGGCTTATATCCGCGGGCTTCGCGAGACGGACACTTTTTTCTTCCAGTGTATGGGCTGCTTTTCCTGCGTGCAGCAGTGTACCAAGGGGTTACTGGCACTATCAGCTAACCCGGTGTACGAGCGGCTCGGCAATAAATATTGGACCCCCCAAATACTTGAGACAACCTGGGCGCAGGCGGAAACTGCCAAGATACCGGTTTCCGGCGCGGGATACCGGGGGCGGTTTTCCGGCCCGGGTTTCGATTCAATGTGGACCGATATGTCGGAGATTGTACGCCCTACCCGCGATGGTATACACGGGCGCGAGTATATCAGCACCGCCGTGGACATCGGCAGGAAACCTGCGCTCCTCGACTTTGATGAAGACAGCCCTGCCGGCGGCCTGCCGCCGCTGGTGGACATACCGATGCCCATGATCATCGACATGATGCCCCGCGGCTATCGGCTTTCAAACCTACTGCCTATTTTTAAGACCGTGGCGGCGCAGACAGGCATCATAGCCATCGTTGATTCTAAAGACTGGCAGTTGGTGGGCAATGACCTTGAGCAATACCTGCCTAACCTGGCGATTTATCTCGATGCCCAGGCGCCCATACCCGGCCGTGAATTTCTCGGCAGGATGAGGCTGGTCGAGATCAGTGGCGACGGAGATGCTGAACGGCGCATCGAGGTGCTCAAGAAAATAAACCCGGACATCGTGGTAGCCGTGAGGGTGGAAATGGATTCCGGCGGGGTTGACCGCGCAGTCGAGCATGCCCGCAAGCCTTACATCGAAGTGTTACATCTCGTGGCCGACATTAACGGCAACGAGATCGGGCAAAAGAGGCCGCGTTTTATCAAGGACATGGTGCGCCGTGTGCATAACTTGCTTGTCGAAAGCGGAATAAGGAACCAGGTAACCCTGGTAGCAGGGGGTGGTATAGCACTGCCGGAGCATATGGCCAAGCAGATCATTTGCGGCGCTGACCTGGTAAGCATCGACGTGCCGTTATTAATAGCCCTGGAATGTATGGCTTGTCCTGATTGTAATGACGGCCGGTCATGCCCGGCAAAGGTTGGGGAGATAGATTTTAAATATGGTGTCGGGCGGATGACAAATCTAATTGCAGCATGGCATGACCAGTTGATCGAGGTCATGGGCGCTATGGGTATACGCGAGGTCCGCCGCCTGCGCGGTGAAGTGGGCCGGGCCTTATTCTTTGAAGACCTTGAGGAGGCGACCTTTGGCAAGCTCTTTGGTTCCAGAAAAAATAGTTAAAGAAGACCTGCCTGAGAACACCATCGAAACCATGGTGCCCCAGGCCCGGGTGACGCGCGAAATAAAGCCGGCGCCGCCGCGCTACCGCAACGAGATCGCGAAATACATTATCAGGCGCAGCGATGATTGCAAGCTGTGCGGCAAATGCGCCGAGGTATGCCCGCAGGGCGTGCACGTCCTCAAACCAGGTTATAAATACTTCGCCGCTTCGCACCAGAATGTGTGTATCGGCCCGGCCTGTAAGGACACCGGTCATTATTGTGTGGATCTATGCCCGAACAAGGCACTGCGCATGGTGGAAAATCCCATGATGAAAGTTTTAGGCGATTACCGCTGGACGCCCGACCTGATCCTGGCCACCTGGAAGATGGCTGAGACGGGCGCCCCTCCACCCGCGGAGTATGGGTACGAATATGATTGCGGCAATTCCGGCGGAGGCTTTGACCGTATCAGGTTTAAATTCCCTGCCCGGCCTCCGGTGGAGTTGAGCGCGGACGATATTGACACCAGCCTGGAACTTAACCGCCGCAACGACGGGAGGCCGCAGATTAAAATCGACGTTCCCTGGTATGGCGGCGGCATGTCGTACGGGTCGGTAAGCAATGTTACGCAGCTATCCAAGGCGCGCGCCGCCGTGGCCTTCAATACCTTCACCTGCACAGGGGAAGGCGGTTACATGGAACGCCTGAGGCCTTACGATGACCATACTATTACACAGGTTGCCACGGGGTTGTTCGGCGTGCGCGAGGAAACCATCCAGCGTGTGCGGATCGTGGAATTCAAATATGCCCAGGGCGCCAAACCGGGCCTGGGAGGCCACCTGCTGGCGGATAAGGTCACACCATCGGTGGCCATGATGAGGGAAACGGTTACCGGTATATCGCTGTTTTCTCCTTTCCCCTTCCACAGCGTTTACTCCATTGAGGACCATAAAAAACATATGGACTGGATAAAGCATATCAACCGGCATACGCTGGTCTCGGCCAAAGTGTCGACTCCGTCGGATGTGGACATGGTCGCGGTGGGCAGCTATTCGGCCGGGGCCCATATCGTCCACCTGGACGGCGGTTACGGCGGCACCGGCGCCGCCCCGGATATTGCCAAGAAAAACATCGCTATGCCCATTGAATATGCCATTATCAAAGTGCACGATTTCCTGACGCGCGAGGGTGTGCGCGACAGGATAACCCTGATAGCCAGCGGCGGGTTGAGGAATGCCCATGATATCGCCAAGGCCATCGCCCTCGGCGCGGACGGCGTAGTCGTCGGCACGGGTGAGATGGTAGCTTTAGGATGTTTACGCTGCGCGCGCTGTGAAAGCGGACGCGGTTGCCCGCGCGGCATCGCTACTACCGACGCGGAACTGCAGAAGCAATTCAATGTCGAATGGGGGTCACAGCGTGTAATAAACCTTTATAACGCCTGGCGCATTGAACTGGTAGAGATATTGCGCAGATTTGGCATGCGCAAGGTCAGCGAGTTGAGAGGCCGCACGGACCTCCTCATGCATCTCGATTACAATAACGACACGGAGCAGGCCGGATGAACCGCCAGATGATAGGACGGCTGCTGAATTCCCGGAGCAGGCTGGCAGGTGAGTTGCAGCCTGCTACAACAGAACGGAAGATTGAGGAGGAGGGCGGATGTGGCGTTGTAGGTTTCTGCTGCTCAGAGCCGGTAGCGGCGAGGCACATCTATGAGCCATCGAAGCAGATGCATAACCGCGGAAACGGCAAGGGTGGCGGCATAGCCGCGCTCGGTTTCATCCCGGAGCAACTGGGCGTAAGCCGCGAGGTGCTGGAAGAATGCTATATGATCCACGTGGCATTCCTCGATATGGGGGTAAGGCCTGAACTGGAGGGCAAATATATCACCGCTAATTTCAATGTCGCCGCAACGCATAAACTTGAAACTCTGAGTGACTGGACAACAGTTGATGGCCTGGAAGCCAAACCTCCCGATGTTTACCGCTATTTTGTGCAGGTGAAAAGAGACGTACTCAGTTCGTTTGTAGAGGGTAACGCGTTTACAGGACTGGCACAGGAGGAAGCCGAGGCCGAGTTCGTCAACCAGAACAGTATCCGGCTTAACCAGGAATACTACGCTTCACTCGGCGAACAGAAGGCTTTCGTAATGTCGGAAGGCAAGAACATAATGATACTCAAGGTGGTCGGATACGCGGAGGCCATCGTAAAGTACTATAAAATCGAAGAGTTGTGCGCCCATGTATGGATAGCCCACCAGCGTTTTCCGACCAAGGGCCGCGTATGGCACCCGGGAGGCGCCCATCCCTTCGGCTGCATAAATGCTGCGCTGGTGCACAACGGTGACTTTGCCAATTACCACTCGGTGTGCGAATACCTGGCCGAACGGCATATATTTCCGCAGTTCCTCACCGATACTGAGGTTGCCAGCTTAATGTTTGACCTGTTGGAGCGAACATACGGTTATCCGCTGGAATATATTATAGAGGCGCTTGCGCCTACATCGGAGCTCGATTTCGACCGCTTGCCGAAGGACAAGCAGGCGCTTTACAGGGCGGTGCAGGCTTCCCATATGCACGGGTCTCCCGACGGCCCATGGTTCTTTATTATCGCGCGCTCACTGCCTGTGAACAGTGCCTTCCAGCTTATGGGTATCACAGATACCGCCATGTTGCGCCCCCAGGTATTCGCTTTCAGCGATGGGGAAGTGCAGGTGGGGCTGATAGCCTCTGAGAAACAGGCCATTGACGCCACGCTGCAAAGCCTGCACGCTGATGATAGCCGGATATGCCCGGTTGCCGACCGTTACTGGAACGCCAGGGGCGGCAGTCATACTGATGGCGGGGCTTTTATCTTCGACCTCAAACCAGATAAGTCCGGCAGGCTGCGCATATCCTGCACCGATAAGTTCGGCGTTCCAGTTCCACTGCCATCGGGTACTGAGGCGTGTGATTTTAGCGCTGCCGTCGCGGAAGTTAAAGCCAGTATCAGGAACGACCTCAGACAGGCCTTTGAGAAGAGAAGCGCGGCCGCTATTTTTGATTACTTCTCTGATGGTATACAACAGTGGTCTTTCGCAGAGGTCCGGGCGGCCTTAGATTGCCTGGTTGAAATTGCAGGGGAGTCTAAGGACAGTTCACTGGGTATCGAGGCCCTCACATTGCTTAACGACCGCAGGTATCCCGTGGGCAAAAAGAAACGCAACCATATCGTCTACCTGGTGCGGGGTGCCTTAAACGAGCTGTTCAGGGGGCTTGTCAAATTGGACGGCAAGCAGCCTGCGGAGGGCAGATACCGGCTGATAGACCACGGAACACGCGGTTTGTTGAGGCCGCCGCACAACAATGAAACTACCCTGGTGATTGATGCGACCGGCTTTGACCCGGAAGGTGAAGGCTGCGACGCTACCCTGCTGATGGATGCCTATCTGCAGGGGTGGAGGAGCTTTATCAGCTTTAATTGCACCGGGCAGAGGTTTACCGGTTGCGGACTCGGGCCCGACTCCGACGGTGTAAGCATAGACGTTTATGGCAGCTCCGGGGATTATTTGGCTTCAGGTATCGACGGGATGACCATAACTGTGCATGGCAATGCACAGGACCAGATCGGCCAGATCATAAAGCGCGGTAAACTTGTTATTCATGGCGACGTTGGGCAGACCTTTATGTATGGGGCCAAGGGGGGCTCGGTTTACGTGATGGGCAACGCCGCGGGAAGGCCGCTTATCAATTCCGTGGGAAGGCCAAGGGTCGTGATCAACGGCACCTGCCTTGATTTCCTGGGCGAGTCCTTTATGGCCGGTGATGTTCTTAACGGTGGCGGCTTTGTGATATTGAACGGTGTGACATTTGACGACGAGGGGAAACTGATTGCCCTGAAAGAGCCTTATCCCGGCAGCAACCTGTTCTCACTGGCTTCAGGAGGCGCGATTTACATCCGGGACCCGCATCAGCAGGTTGTCTGGCAGCAGCTGAACGGGTGCGGTTTTTACCGAATGGCCGACGAAGACTGGGAGCTGATACTGCCTTACCTCGAGGAAAACGAGCGTCTTTTCGGTATAAAAGTCGAAGAATTGTTGACCGTGGATGGGAAGAGGCTTAATCCATCCGAGGTTTACCGTAAGGTCGCCCCGGTTAAAATTGCAGCACTGGGCAAAAAAATCGAGGGGGCTGTGGTAACAGAGACCGACATGCTGACGGTATCCACTGCAGAATAATTGAGAGCCAGGGACTATTATGACTATAAAAATTAAAAAAGAAGCAGCGGTAATGACACTGAAATCCGTCGTGGAAAAAATGTCGGGGGTCAGCCTGGACGCCTGCTACCAGTGCAGGAAATGCTCGGCTGGTTGCCCGGTGGCCGGACCGGCGAAGTCAGCCCCGTCGGAGATTATCAGGAGGCTGCACCTGGGCGCCGGGGACGAGCTGCTGGAGAACGGACTGGTATGGATGTGCCTCTCTTGCGAAACCTGTTACGGCCGCTGCCCGATGGAGATAAATTTCGCTGCTGTTATTGATGCATTGCGCAGCTTGTCCCTTGAAAAGAGAGGCAAAGTACCGGAAGGCAATATGCCGCTGTTTAACCGCATGTTCCTGTCGAATGTCAGGATTTTCGGCCGTTCGTACGACCTGTCCATGATTGCAGGCTACAAGATCGGGAGCGGCTCTTTGATGGATGATGCGGATAAATTCCCCACCATGTTAAAGAAAGGGAAAATGGCCGTCCTGCCTCCATCCGGCGCCGATAAAAAGACCGCGACTCGCATTTTTGAAAGGGCCTGGCAGGGACAGGGAAAAAAGAAATGAAGTACGCATATTATCCGGGGTGTTCGTCGCATTCTACCGCCCGTGACATGCACGAATCGGCTACCGCTGTGGCACGAGCGCTGGGCATAGAGCTGGTAGAAATCGAAGGGTGGTCGTGCTGTGGGGCGACGGCTGCGCACCAGACCGACAGGGTGCTGGCTGCCTCCCTGCCTGCTGCCAATCTTTTGCTGGCCAAGCAGATGGGGCTTGATACGGTGGTCACCTGCGCGGCCTGTTACAACAGGATGAAGGTGACGAATCACGACGTATACTCCTCACCGGAGCTTCAGGCCAGGGTAGCCGACGTGGTCGGGCAGCCGTATGATGGCTCGGTTGCCGTGCGGCATTTGGTTGAGGTACTGCTCGAAGCTGTCGGCCTTGAGAAATTACGCAAAAGCTTCACCCACTCACTGGGAGGGCTGAGGGTAGCATCATACTACGGGTGCCTGCTGGTGCGTCCGCGGGATGTAACGAATTTCGACGATGCTGAGAACCCTACCATCCTTGACCGTCTGGTCGATGCTATGGGGGGGGAGAGCGTGGACTGGCC
>JBFYUA010000218.1:0-9940 GCA_041300305.1 Dehalococcoidia bacterium
ACGGCTATTTTTCCTCCGATTTTTGTCTCGCCCTTTTCCACCGCCAGGCCGGCCGTGCCGTAGGGGAAGAAGCCCAGCCCCTCGAGGGCGATAAGGGCGGCGATGCTGAAGCAATCGTGCAACTCGACCACGCCGATGTCACGCGGTCCCAGTCCCGACATTTTATAAGATTGCTCTGCCGCAAGTTCACGGGACCTTATGCGCGGGAGGAACTCCTTCTGGCTTAGCAGGTTGCCGGCCGAGGCCTGCCCCACGCCGGCTATCAGCACCGGCTTTTTGGTGAGCTTCCCGGCCGCCTCTTCCGAGGCTATTACCAGGGCGGCCGCCCCGTCCGTGAAGGGGCAGCAATCTGCTAATTGCAGTGGCGAGGCTATCACGGGGCTTTTCCTCGCGTCCTCCAGCGTCAACTCCTTCTGGAACTGCGCCCTCGGATTGCGCGCGCCGTAATAGTGGGAGTTGATGGAGACCTGGTAAAGCTGGTTTTTGAGTGTTTCCAGCGGTATCTTATATCTGCTTGCGTAGAGGTGTGCCAGCATGGCGAAGACGCCGGGGAAGGTCAGCCCCGCTGCATACTCGTAGCGGCTGTCGCTGGACATGGCGAAGGTGCGTGTGGCCAAAGGGGTGCCCATCTTGGTAGCGCACTCCGCGCCGCCGGCCAGGACGATGTCGTACTGTCCCGAGGCCACCCAGATAAAGGCGTCGCGGATGGCAGCCGAGGCCGAGGCGCAGGCGTTCTCGTAGCGGTTGGCCGGTATACCGGCCAGGCCCAGGTAGTCCGCTGTGAAGGCCTGCAGCTGGGCCTGTCCCTCCTCGAAATCCCCCAGGTAATTGCCCATGAAAAGGGCCTGCACCTGCCGGGGCCTGATGCCGGACTCATTGATGGCCTCCATGGCAGCCTCCCCGAAAAGCTCTATGGCTGTCCTAGGTTGCTTCCCGGTAAACCTGGTCATGCCGGCGCCGGCAATCACCACCTTACGCATATGAAACCTCCTGTTTTTAATGCCCGGCCCGTCCGGATGTATGGGTGGCCCCTTAATGTGCTATTATTATAGTATATGGACGCAACCGCCCGCACGCGCTTGAGACGCACCCGCACATAAACCATCTAAGGAGACCACCTTGAACCCCAAATTCCGAGAAGACATCAGAAATATTGCTATTATTGCGCATGTCGACCATGGCAAGACCAGCCTGGTGGATGCCCTGCTCAAGCAGAGCAAGGTATTCCGCGAGAACCAGCAGATGGGCGAACTGATCATGGACCGCAATGCGCTGGAACGCGAGAAAGGCATCACCATCCTGGCCAAGAACACCGCCGTGATGTTCCGCGGTGTCAAGATCAATATCATCGATACGCCCGGCCATGCCGACTTCAGCGGCGAGGTGGAGCGCGTGGTGAATATGGCGGACGGTTGCCTGCTGCTGGTGGACTCGGTGGAAGGCCCCATGCCGCAGACGCGCTTCGTGCTGCGCCAGGCTTTTGAAAAGGGCCTCAAGCCCATCGTGGTCATCAACAAAATTGACCGTGAGAATGCGCGCATCGCCGAGGTGGTCAGCCTCACGCAGGACCTCTTCCTGGAGATAGCCACCGATGCCGGGCAGCTCGATTTCCCTGTTCTCTATGCCAGCGCCCGTAACGGCACCTGCACTGCCGACCCGGCCGTGGAAGGCAGCGACATGTCGCCGCTTTTCGAGGCCATACTAAAGCAGGTGCCCCCACCGGCCATCGATGACGGCCCCTTCCAGATGCTGGTGTCCAACCTCGATTACGATAGCTACAAGGGGCGCTTCGCCATCGGCAGGGTGAGCAGGGGCAGCGTCAAACCCAAAGATATACTGGCGGTCATCGGCGCCGACGGCGCGCCGCGCAAATACGAAATAGATGACGTCTTCACCTTCATGGGACTGGCCCGTGTGCCCGTGGAAGAGGCCCTGGCGGGAGAGATAATCTCCATCACCGGCCTCGATCAGGTCAGCATCGGCGACACGGTAGTTGACCCGGAGCATCCCGACGCCATGCCGCGTATCGAGATAGGCGAACCCACTGTGAAAATCACCGTGGGTGTGAATAGTTCCCCCCTGGCCGGGCGGGAGGGCAAATACTGCACCTCGCGCCAGTTGCGCGAGCGCCTGTACCGTGAACTTGAGGTGAATATCAGCCTGCGCGTGCAGGATACCGACAGCCCCGACCTCTTCCTGGTATCGGGAAGGGGCGAGCTGCACCTGGCCATACTGGTGGAGACCATGCGGCGCCAGGACTACGAATTCGAGATATCGCGTCCCGAGGCCATCACGCGCGAGGTGGGGGGCAAAGTGCATGAACCGGTGGAGCAGCTCATCCTGGATACGCGCGAGGATTACATCGGCGTAATAACCGAGATGCTGGCCCGCAGGCTGGGACGCATGACCAACATGCACAATGACGGGCGCGGCAACCTGCGCATGGAGTTCCTGGTGCCGACGCGCGGCCTGATCGGCTTCCGCAGCGCCTACCTGACCGCCACCCGCGGCGAGGGCGTCATGAATACCATCTTCATCGGCTATGAGCCTTTAATGGGCGAGATCTCCTCGGCGCGCAGCGGCGCGCTGGTAGCGGCCGAGGACGGCGTGGCAGTCACCTACGGCCTGAATAATGCGCAGGAGCGCGGGATTACCTTCATTGACCCGGGTACCCCGGTTTACGAGGGCATGATAGTGGGCATGAATTCCCGCCCCACGGACCTGGCGGTTAACATCTGCAAGGAGAAAAAGCAGACCAATATCCGCGCCTCCACCGCCGATATCGCCGTCAGGCTCACTCCGCCGCTCAAGATGAGCCTGGAGGAATCGATGGACTTCATCAGCGGTGACGAATTGGTGGAGGTCACGCCCAAAAGCATCCGCCTGCGCAAGAGGCTGTTGACGCAGAATCTGAGGGCCAGGGCCAAGAAGGCATCGGAACGGAGCGCCCAGGAAGAAGAATAGGCACACGGCGCTGCGAGCCCGAAGGGCGTGGCATCCCCTTCACATCGTCATTGCGAGCGCAGCGAAGCAATCTTAAAGATTGCCACGGGACTTCGTCCCTCGCAATGACAGTCTTGAGACAGGGCCCGCAATGACATTTTATTCGAGGTCCTCTTTTCCGAACCCCGTGAAAAAGCAGCTCCGCTCGCCGGTGTGGCAGGTGGGCCCGGCCGGCTCGGCTTTGACCAAAAGGGCGTCCGAGTCACAGTCTTTGGCGATGGATTTCACCCTCAGCACGTTACCCGAGGTGGCGCCCTTGTGCCAGAGCTCCCGGCGGCTGCGGCTCCAGAAGACCATCTGGCCCTTTTCAATCGTCAATTTCAGCGACTCTTTGCTGGCATAGCCCAGCATCAGCACGGCGCCGTCCTTCACGTCCTGTACTATCACCGGTATAAGTCCCTGGTCATCAAATTTCAACATAATAGCTCCCGGTATAATAACCCTTTCTAATCAGGACGCTGCCAGCGCTTCGGCCAGATCGATGTCGCCGGTATAGAGCGCTTTGCCGATGATAGCGCCTTCAACGCCCAGTTTAGCCAGCTTCCTGATATGTTCCTGTGACGAGATGCCGCCCGAAGCGATGACCGGTATTTTGAGGTCCCTGACCAGTTCGGCTGTGACCTCGAAATTGGGCTCGGTGAGCGTGCCGTCACGTTTTACGTCTGTATAAATGATGCGCCTGGCCCCGATGCCTGCCATCATGGCGCTGAGCTGCAGGACCGTCATGGCCGAGACCTTCAGCCAGCCATGAGTGGTGACGTAGGAATCGCGGGCATCGATGCCGATAACGATGGCCTCGCCGAAGCGCCTTATTATACGCCTGGTCAGTTCCACCTGTTCAACCGCCACAGTGCCCAGTATGACCCGCTGCACGCCCAGTTTGATAAGCTGCTCCACGACCTCCTCACGGCGGATGCCGCCGCCTAATTCCACGGCCAGGCCGGTGTTTTTAACGATATTTTCAATGGCCTGCGAATTGCGCACCTCGCCTGCGGCCGCGCCGTCCAGGTCCACCAGGTGCAACCTTTTGGCCCCCTTCTCCTGCCACTTGAGCGCCGTGGCCACCGGGTCATGCGAGAAGACAGTCTCCTTGCTGTAGTCGCCCTGGTAAAGGCGCACGCATTTCCCCCCCTTGAGGTCGATAGCAGGTATAATCTCCATTAGCCCTTTAAGATTACCCCCTTATGCTCAAGAGAGTCAATAGCCGCTTTGCCGTAGCCGAGCTCCGCTAATATCTCCTCCGTGTGCTCTCCCAGGAGCGGCGCCCTGACCGGCTGCAGTGTTTCCATCTCCGAGGATTTGAAGGGCGGCCCGGCCAGCTTCATGCTGCCGGTTCCCGGGTACTGCATATCCACCAGCATCCCGCGTGACAGCACCTGAGGGTCATCGACGACCTCAGACACATCCTTGACCGGGGCGCAGGGCACACCCGCGGCCTCGAGCTTGGCCAGTATGCCGCTGCCGGGGAGTTTCTTCAATTCCGCGGCCACCGCAGCCACCAGTTTATCACGGTGCAGCAACCGGCCTTCAGCAGCGTGGTAGCGTTCATCGCGGGCCAGGTTTTCGAGTCCGAGTGCACTGCAGAAGGCCTGCCAGAAGAGGTCGTGGGTGATGCCGATGAAGACATAGCGGTCGGCCGTCTCGAAGCACTGATAAGGTACGAAGACCGGGCTGGCCGAGCCCATCCTGGGCAGGGTGAAGCCGGAGATGGAGTAGCCGGTGATGATGAAGCCCATGAAAAACACGGCGGTGTCGAAGAAGGCCGCATCGATGTGCTGTCCCCTGCCTGTCTGCTGCCGTGCGATGACGGCCAGCGCGATGCCCCAGGCCGCGATGAAGGCTGTGCCCAGGCCGATCACGCCTGGCGCCACGCGCACAGGAGGGCGTCCCTCCTCCCCCGTGGTGGCCATGAAGCCGGATATGGCCTGTATGACCGGGTCGTAAATCGGCCGCTGGCTGTAGGGCCCGTCCTGGCCGAAGCCTGAAACCGAGCAATAGATGATGCGGGGGTTGAGCGCGTTTATCTCGCTGTAGCCGATGCCCAGCCTACCGGCCACGCCCGGGGTGAAGCTCTCGAGGATAATATCGGCTGTCGAGGCCAGCTTATGGGCGATCTCCTTGCCCTCGGGTGACTGCAGGTTTAGCGCCAGGCCGCGTTTATTGCGGTTGGCGTTGAAGAAGGCGGATGAGACCGGCCCGCGGCGGTAGGGGTCACCATGCAGGGGTTCGATCTTGGTGACATCCGCCCCTGCCTGTGCCAGCAGCAGACCGCAGGTGGGGCCGTCCGCGGCGTGGCTGAAATCCAGGGCCTTCAAGCCTTTGAGTGGCAGCATGGCTTCCTCCTTGGTCCCGCCGGAAAATAAAAATATTTATAACACTATATATCGTTGTTTACACTAACCGCAACACAGTATATATTATTTTTGGCCATTGACTTGTAAAAAAGGTCACTGTATACTTTGGGCACTATAGTTAGGGGGGAAATCTATGAAGCTGTCGTGTCTGCAGGAAAATCTTAATAAAGGTCTCGGCATAATAGGCAGGGCAGTGGCGTCACGGACGACCCTACCCATTACGCAGAATGTATTGATAACCACCGACCAGTCGCAGCTCAAGTTAGCTGCCACCAACCTGGAGATAGCTATAAGCTGCTGGATCGGCGCCAAGATAGAGAACGAGGGCTCCATTACCATACCTGCACGCGTGCTGACCGAGTTCGTAGGCTCGCTGCCCAGCGACATAATCAGCCTCGACCTCAAACATCACACGCTGGAGCTCAAATGCGGGCGGTACGAGGCGCGTATCAACGGCCTGGACGCAGCCGATTTCCCCCCGATTCCGCAGGTGGGTGACGATTTCAGCACCAAAGTGAAGGCCGAGGACCTCAAGTTAGCCATCAGCCAGGTGGCCTTCGCCGCCGCAACCGAGGAATCACGTCCCGTTCTGACCGGCGTGCAGACCGAGTTTGAAGGCAGCAAGCTCACCATGGCCGCCGCCGACGGCTTCAGGCTGGCCGTGCACCGGGCCAACCTGATCGAACCGGTCAAGGAAAAAGTCGCCATGATCATCCCGGCCAAGGCCTACCACGAGCTTAACCGCCTGATGGGCAATGAGGACCAGGAGATTGAGATAACTCTCAATTCGCAGAAGAGCCAGGTGCTCTTCAAGCTCAAGGGCATCGAGATGGTCTCGCAATTGATACAGGGCAACTTTCCCAACTATTCGCAGCTAATACCCCAGACCTACGGCACCAAGGCGCGCATCGACGTTGCCGAGTTCCTGCGGGCCATCAAGATGGCCGCCATCTTCGCCCGTGACGGCAGCGGCATTGCCAGGGTGATAGTAACGCCGGGCGCTACGGTGGAGGCAGGCAAGATAACCATCTCCGCCCGCGCCGACGAGATAGGCGACAACATCGGCGAGATAGACGCGCTGGTGGATGGCGAAGCGGCCAAGATAGCCTTCAACGCCCGCTACCTGGCGGACGTGCTCTCCGTAGTCAAACAGGCGCAGGTATCGCTGGAAGTGTCCACGCCATCCAACCCGGGCGTCATCCGTCCCGTGGGCACCGACAACTACGACCACGTGGTCATGCCCATGTTTGTTCAATGGTAATAAATTCTAAAGGGACTGCAATACGGATTTTCATCTATCCCGGTATTGCAACTATCTGAACATCCAGGGTGTTTTGGGCCTATCGCGACTGTTTCTGTCATTACCAGAATCAAAGTAGTAAGGGGAATTTGTTTCCCACAAGCGCCAGATGCTGCCCTCTATCTGCGGATTATGCAATCCATTAAAAGGGCACAACAATATGTGCTGCGGTCATCTTGGTGTCAAATATTTCAGCTCTGATCAATCGGGCAGCGCAAAAAAGAAATTAATCTGTCACTTTAGTAATTTAGCGGGGAGAAAGGGATTAATTGAAGATATTTTTACTAAGTCATGGATGAATATACATACCAATGAATGTCATCCCACGCGCAGGTATGTTTCTTAAAAGGCGAATCTTCTATAAACCAGGATTACGCCCAATACAAAAGCTAAGAATATGCAAGAAATGCTGAAATATAGAATCATTGAATTATCAGATACAGTAAAACTGCCGGCGTCTGCACCGTTGACATATACCTGATACGTGCCTGGCTCGTTGCGGGATACCATAAATCTGACCGGCATTTGCTTGCCTGACGTGACCGTAACAGCCTGCTCCGAATCAAGCTGGCCATTTACATAAAGCCCTACCCTTGTGACACCGTTGACCGTGCTGGTATTGGCTACGGTGGCCTGGACGTTTACCGGGTACCCGGATGTCTGAGAGCTTGATATCGAAGCTCCCTGGATGACGAAGGTTGGGTTGACCACCGGTTGCGTTGATGTAATAGATGATGACACCGAGCCTGATGAGCCTCCCATGCTGCCTGTTCCGATCAACTGTGGGCCCGGAGGTGGCGGTGGAGGTGGAGGTGACGGCGGCACCAACTCGAAAGCACCGATATCATAGCCGCCAGCCTGGGGCCGTATAATACCGCGCTGATCGGTTTCTGGTGGCGCTCCAACACTGGTGCCCCGATTGAAGGCAGGGCTCCCGGCCGTTATGGCATGTGTTGAAGTGGGGCCGCCGTTATTTTGCAAAAGTCCAAGCAGGGGATTCGTATTTATCTGGTCTGCTGGCTGATTGAAATAACAGCTGTTCTCGCTGTCAATGTTGTTGCCCCCGGATTCAATGCCAGCACCAGAATTAGTATCGTATCCGTTATTACCAGCACTGGTCGCTGTATTCCCGGACACTATGCAGTTCTTAAAGTACAATCTTGCAGGTGCTCCATCATTAGAAAATCCGCCGCCTATACTGCCGCGATTTTCGGACATTGTTACACTATAACAACTCATAATTCCCCAATTGCGAATACCTCCACCTACGCCGATGCCAGTGTTTCCACTTATCGTGCAATTGGTCAGTGTAGCCGTGGCAGCGGGCATTGTATATATACCACTACCGCGGCATGAATGGTTGCTGCTTATGCAACACCTATTAATTGTAAGCGTACCCGAGTTCCAGATGCCACCACCTTGTCCATCACTTTCGGTTACACTGTTTTCGCTTATCGTGCAATCGGTCATCTCCACTAAACCGGAATCACCGCCAAAGGTTTTGTAGGTATATATGCCTCCACCCTGAGCGCTGGCTGTGTTCCCGCTCACGGTGCACCGGTTCATGTAAAGAGCACCGCCATCGTTGCAGATGCCGCCACCCGCATTGGGGTAAGGACCAGACCCGCCACCTTTGATATTGTTAATGATAGCGCAGTCGTTAATGGTAACTATATGTGATTGTGAAATGTAAATTCCGCCACCAGTATCGGAGCCTGCCGGCGCGCCATTCCGGATAGTAAGGCCGGATATGGTATTGCGCTGGAAAGGCGCACTGGAAACCTCCAACACGTGTCCATTGGCATCGCCGTCTATAATGGTGGTCAGGGCACCGGCACCAATGAGATTCATAGTTTCAGACAGGTGAAGGCCATGCTCATGGTAGGTGCCCGCGGCGACATGAACCGTCCCGTTATTAGCTACAAGATTAATGCCGACTGCAATATGTTGAACCGGGCCAATATTTCCGGTGGTGTATACTGGTGAGCTACCATCGTTGCCGTCATTTCCCGTCGCAAAGCTGACATATATATCAGGAAGTTTATCGATAGCAGAAGCGCTGTGGTACGTAACCGCCAACGAAGGCATTAGAAGAACGAGTGCTATAAGAAGTAATAAAGCAGACTCCCTTACTACTTTGACCATCTATGCCCACTCAACTTTATCTTTCCAACGGGCTTATCGATTCTGAGGGACCACTGTTATGCGAAATCGTAACTTGTAAGCCTTTGATTACTCTATCATAAAAGGAAACAGATGTAAATGGTTTTTCGGTGCGGATAAACCTTATCTTGTAATTAGGCAAAGGAGTTGAAAAAATTGTCTCAAGATAAGTGAATGCCCCGCCGACTTTCCTACAGTCTTAGTATCTCTTATTCTTAGATTTCAGTAGTACACGCTTTGTATTTGGGAATCCTCTGACGGCTATCTCACTTTGTTAATTTATTATGGATGAACATACATACCGATGTTTGTGCAGTGGTAGGTAATTCCAAGGTTGCTCCCCCGTTGACTGCCGGAATACTGAACATAATTTCTTTATGAGTTGACCATTTCAACGCGGCACTCGAGTTTTGCTGTACATTCTCTGCTAATTCATAAGCTTGACTCTTAAAATTGTAAGACACTTCCGAGTGTGAATCGCTGCAAATAATTGACATATTCGAATACCTGTACTAACATTGAGCGATTCAAATTCGAAGGGGAGGAGCTGTGAAAGCCAAAGTGACGGGATCTTGCTGGTTTTCGCCCGGGGTCAGTCATATTATCTTTTCCTTGCTGGCTGTGCTGGCGGTTCTTTTTACCCCGTTGCTCACGGCTGTGCCCGTATCTGCGGACTGGGGCGCCGAAATCAGGCTAACCAATGCCGCGGGAGATTCCCGGAATCCATCTGTCGCAGTCTACGGCAATAACGTCCATGTTGCCTGGTATTACGACCGGGACGGCAATGTGGAGATATACTACAAGCGCTCAACCGACGGCGGGGCCACCTGGGGTGCCGACACCCAGTTGACCAGTGCTGCGGGAAATTCTTACAATCCATCTGTGGCGGTGGCCGGCAATAACGTCCATATTGCCTGGTATGATAACCGGGACGGCAACAATGAGATATACTACAAGCGCTCAACCGACGGGGGGACTAGCTGGGTCGCCGAAACCAGTCTTACTACAGCAGCAAAAAATTCAGAGTATCCATCTATTACAGTGTCTGGCAATAAAGTCCATGTTGCCTGGTTTGACGACCGGGACGACAACTGGGAGATATACTACAACCGGTCAACCG
>JBFYUA010000219.1:0-2920 GCA_041300305.1 Dehalococcoidia bacterium
CCCATATCAACCGTGGCCAGCCTCAGGCGGTCGGCATTGGGATGGGGGTTAATCTCAAGTATTTTGCCTACGACAATCTTTTCCCAGGAGCCGCCTACCACCTCGATAGCGGAGACCTCCAGGCCGGCCAGTGTCAGCCTGTCAGCCAGCTCTTCGTTGGATATCTCAATATCGACGTAGTCTTTAAGCCATTTCAGCGGTACTTTCATCGGGCACCTTTCTCAAAACTGCTTTAGAAAGCGCAGGTCATTGCTGTAGAACAACCGGATATCGTCTATGCCGTAGCGGAGGATGGGTATGCGCTCCACGCCCATGCCGAAGGCGAAGCCGGAATATTCTTCGGGGTCGATGCCGCAACCCCTGAGCACGTCAGGATGAATCATCCCGGCGCCCAGGATCTCTATCCAGCCGCTATCCTTGCAAAGGCGGCAGCCCTTACCGCCGCACATGAAGCAATCGATGGCTATCTCGCAGCCAGGCTCCACAAAGGGGAAATAGTCCACGCGGAAGCGGCACTTGCGTTCCTGCCCGAACAGCCGCCGGGCAAATTCAAATAATGTGCCCTTCAAATCGGCCATGGTGATATTTTTATCGACGGCGAAACCTTCCACCTGGGAGAACATCCACTCGTGTGTGGCGTCGGTGGCCTCATACCGGTAGACCCTGCCGGGCGCGACTACACGGATGGGGGGTTTATTTCTCTCCATCACCCGGGGCTGCGTAGGCGAGGTATGCGTGCGCATCAGCATCGACCTGTCACCGGTTTCGTTTTTATAGTCCACCCACAGCGTAGCAAAGCCGTCCCGGGCGGGATGCCCAACGGGCATGTTGAGCATCTCGAAGTTATAGCGCTCCCACTCCACCTCCGGACCTTCCACCACCTGGAAACCCATGCTGACAAAGATATCGCAGATCTCTTTGATGGTCTTGGTGGTCAGGTGCAGGTTGCCGGGCAGGTAAGGATCACCCGGCAGCGTGATATCCGTTTTATTATGTTCAAGAGACTGATGCAGCGCCTGCTCCAGGCTCTGCTTCTTTTCCAAGCAACGGCTTTCCAGGGAATTCTTAAGCAGGTTGGCCCTTGAACCGAGCTCGCGCCTTTCTTCAACCGGCACATCACCCAGAGAACGCAATATGTCGATCAGCCGGCTTTTACGGCCGAGGTAAGTAACGCGCCAGCCCTCCAGGTCCTCAAGGCCGGCTACTTTTTGCAGTTCTGCATTTGCCCGTGCGGCAAGCTCTTCAAGTTGGTCCAACATCGCGGAATTTTAAGCAGATTTAGCCCTTCAGTTTCTCTGCAGCCATCTTCACCAGCTCTGAGAACTTGGGCGGGTCATTGACGGCTATGTCAGCAAGCAATTTGCGGTTTATGTCAACTTCCGCTTTGCTGAGGCCGTTTATCAACTGGCTATATGTAATGCCATCAATCCTGGCCGCGGCATTGATCCTGGCTATCCACAGTTTACGCATATCTGCCTTGCGTTCCCTGCGGTGCCCGTAGGCGTAGTCCAGGGCGTGCAGCATCGATTCGTGGGCATGCCTGAAAAGCGAGTGCCTTTTGCCGCGGTGGCCCTTGGTTAATTCCAGTACTTTTTTATGGCGTCTGTGGCTTACGATTCCGCCTTTAACTCTTGGCAACTGAGTCCTCCTGAATACCTAATGGTACGGTAATAATTTATTAATCCTCTTTACATCGGCTTTATGCAGCGGGATCGTCTCGTCATAAAGCCCCTTGGTGGACGCTGACTTCCTGCGCCTGAAATGGCTTTTACCCTGCTTCATGCGCATGATCTTGCCGCCACCTGTGAAATGAAAGCGCTTCTTCGCTCCCTTGTGGGTCTTTAGTTTAGGCATCTATACTGTTTCCTTGACTTTTATTTCTCTGGCTTCCCTGGTTTCTTTGCTGTCTTTGCTATCTTTAACGTCTTTACTATCTTTGGCAACGACCTGTTTGGCTGATATCGGTGAAAGTATCAGGCTCATGATCCTTCCCTCGTGTATGGGCTGTCCATCCAACTGGGCCACTCCCTTCAAATCTTCAGCTACTTTTTTCAATAGCCTGATGCCAAGTTCCGGGTGCACCATCTGCCGGCCGCGGAATACCACCAGTACTTTTACTTTGTCTCCATCAATTACAAATTTTTTGGCCCGGTTAATCTTTATGTCAAGGTCATGGTCTTTTACCTGCGGCCTTACCCTGATTTCCTTGAGTAGGCCCGACCTCTGACCGCTGCGCACTTTTTTCTCTTTTTTGGTCTGCTCATACCTGTACTTCCCGTAATCGAGTATCCTGCATACAGGCGGGGCCGCCGTCGGAGCAACTTCAACGAGATCCAGGCCTTTTTCAACCGCCATCTGCAATGCTTTGTCAGTGGCCAGCAGGCCTAACTGCTCACCCTCGTCGCCTATTAAGCGGATCTCCCTGGCACGTATCCGGTGATTAATATTCAGTTCTTTAAATATTTTGTTGTATCCCTCCCTTTATATAAAACTGAGCAAGAAAGAATATATCACATTCTATAGCTGTAAATCAAAGTTTAGATAGTTCCCTCGATTTCACCAGGGATTCCACCCTCTCAATAAAACCGGAAACCTTGACCGAACCGAGGTCTTCCCCGTTGCGCAGGCGCACGGATACCGTGTTGTTTTCGACTTCCTTGTCCCCGACAATCAGCATGTAAGGTATTTTATTCAGCTGCGCATCCCTGATTTTCATGTTCATACGCTCCGACCGGTCATCGAGTTGCGCCCGCATGTCCCCGGCCCGCATCTGTTCAAACAGCCCTGCGGCATAGGCATTATGCCTGTCGGCAATGGGTATTACCACAGCCTGGACAGGCGCCAGCCAGACAGGGAAAGCGCCGGCATAATGCTCGGTCAGGCAGGCGAAAAACCTCTCCATGCTGCCCAGCACGGTCCG
>JBFYUA010000235.1:0-5705 GCA_041300305.1 Dehalococcoidia bacterium
GTCTCCCTCACTATGCTTTTAAGCTCCAATAAAAAAGTGGGTACAAGGACCCACTTTTTGGACAAGTATTGAATTCAGGGATTATGTTATCACATCTTAATCGAAAATGCAAATAGGAGCATACGACTTATGGAATTAGGCGTTTACGCAGGCGGGCGGGCCCGGGCTTCGAGGAAGCGCAGCGGGGCGGCTTTGAGTTTTTCCAACGACCTTTGCAGTGAGCGGTGCCGGATGGCATCAAGTATCACAAGGCTGTGCCAGTCGAAGGTTATGTCAGGGGACGTCAGCAGGGATTCATGTATGCCGTGTTTAACGATTACATTGAAGATATGTTCAATTTGTTTATCATGCAGTCCCTGGTAAAACCTGTGCGCCCAGTAGTCGATGCTGAGTTCCCTTTTCAATATTTTATGCCAGCGTTTCTGGTACTGCGAGAGCTTACCTGAGGAGAGTTCCCCGCTTTTCAGGCATTCGTCCAGTGTCAGCACCGCCTGCCTGGCACAGAGGATGCCGAAATAAATACCGCCGCCTGAGGTGGGCTTGACCTGTCCCGCGGCATCGCCGATAACCAGGAGACGGTCTGCGTAAGTCCTTGCCAACGGCCTCAATGGGATACTGCCATAGCTTATATCAGATGTAATCGAAGAGATCCTGCGCTGTTTGAGCAAGTGGTTTAATAATGCTGTCAGGTAGGGCCCGGGATTGCCCCGGCAGAGCAGTCCGGCCTTGCCCCGCGTCCCACCGGCCGGTACCAGCCATGCGAAGAAGCCGGGCGCTGTTGTTGTTCCTGAATACACCTCGACTTCTGCGACGTCGGCGCATTCCACCTGCGCCTGGGCGCCGTGGGCGAATTCGCGGACCCGGCCGAGTCCTGCGGATTGTGTCAGGCTGCCGGCCGCGCCACAGGCGATTATGGCGCACCTGGCCTGGAACAAGACTTTTTCAGCCTCAGGGCCGGTAGCCTCCACCGTTATATGATGGTTTTCGCGCCGGATAGCGGTAACCGGGGTTGCGAAATGAAACTGCGCCCCGTTTTGCTGAGCTTTGTGGGCCAGCAGGCGGTCAAGCCCGGGCCGGTCCAGGATATAGGCTTGAGCGTCTTCACGTTCCACCCTCAGGCATCGGCCCGACGGGGCAAAAATGCGGGCCGACCGCGCTTCATTCTGAATAAGGCAGCGGTCGACCTGCAGCATCTCCATGCATTCTCGGCTGATGATGCCGGTGCAGCTCGTTTTCAGGCCGGGCTGCCGCTGCTTTTCCAGGACGCCGGCATGGTATCCCAGCCGGGCGAGTTCGCCCGCTGCGTAGCTGCCGGTTACGCCGGCGCCGACGATGATAACGTCGTACATATTAAACCTTGATTAAATTAACGAAGCCGGCAATCGGGCAGCTTTCAGAGGCCGCCGAACCGCCTTTGTCTTTTACTGAAAACAGAGAGGGCTTTTTCCAGTTCTTCGCGGCCGAAGTCCGGCCAGAGCACGGGGGTAAAATAAAGCTCGGCGTAGGCCGCCTGCCAGATGAGGAAATTGCTCAGGCGCATCTCTCCGCCCGTGCGGATCAGCAGGTCGGGGTCCGGCATGCCCGCCGTATATAGATGCCCGGAAACCAGCGTTTCATCTATCTTATCAGCCTTTATTTTGCCCGCAATAATTGCCCTGACGGCGTCGGCTATCTCGCTCCTGCCCCCGTAGTTAAATGCGACATTGACGGTCAATCCGGTATTATTTTGGGTCAAATCAATGGCGGCCCTGGCCTTTTTCTGTATTTCAGGCGAGAGCCGGTCCGTCCTGCCGAGGTGCCTGAGGCGGATATTCTGGCCGTGTGCCATTTCAATCACCTTGTCGAGGTTTTCCGAAAGGAGCTTGATAATGCCGTCAACCTCCGCTTTTGGGCGGTTCCAGTTCTCGGTGGAAAACGCGTACAGGGTCAGGTAGGGGATACCATAGGAAGCAAACATTTCCACGAAGTCGCGGGCCCGAAGTGCGCCCTGCTTGTGGCCATACAGGCGCGGCCTGCGGCGTTTTTTGGCCCACCTGCCGTTGCCGTCCATGACGATCGCCACGTGCAGGGGCCGGTTTGAAACATTTGAATCACCCATTATCTGGCGATTTTATCCTTCAGTTCCTGCTTTTGCATCATCAGGTCCGATGGTATTCTTAACCAACTGGTTATCCGGCCGGTTAAGCGCCGTCATATTGGGCCCCAGGTCATTGCCCAGGCAGACATGGGACCCGACAATGGAGTTGGGCCCTATGCGCCGTCCCGGCAGTATACCGGAGTTTATGCCGGTCTTGCAGTTGTTGCCGATAATAGCCCCGAAATGGTTTCTCCCGGTCCCCGTGTTTTGTCCGCCATATTTCACGGATATCTCCTTTTCATCGAAGCGGAAGTTGGCTGTTACGCTGCCGGCCCCGAAAGAGCAGTTATTGCCGACAATTGAGTCGCCGATATAACTGGAGTGGAACCAGCAGCCGTCACCGATGTAAGAGCCTTTAATCTCGCTGGAAAAGCCCACCACGCAGTCCGCCCCGATATGGCTGTATTCCCTGACCAGGGCGTTATTGCCGATAATGGTATTCGGCCCGATATAAACCGGTCCGCGTATCACGGCGTTCTCAAGGACGCGGACGTTTTCCCCCATGACTACATTGCCTGCTACCGTGGCGCTCCCGGAGATAGCGGCTGAAGCAGGGACATTGGGCCGGCTGCCGTCCAGGAAATACCTGACAATATCAAAGATATGCCAGGGATATTTAATGGGCGCCCAGAAACCGTCATAACGGACGACCTGGATCTTATAGGCATGGCGCGCCATGCCGTCCAGGGCGCATTCATAGACGTCGTCCCGTGTGGTCTGGACGATATCGATATATTCAAACAGCTTGTGGATGTCCGTGTGCAGGTGGAGTAGTATGTTCACAAGGTCGCCGGGCTCCGTGCCGGGCTCAGGTTTTTCCACAATGCGGGTCAGCTCATTACGCTCATTGACCGCCAGGTAACCGCCCGGGAAATACTGTTTAACATGGAAGCCCAGTATGTATGAGGAAGCGGCCTGCTTTTTGTAAGCTTCTAACAAAATATTGTAAGCAGAGCTGTCAAAAACATCGTTGGGATTCACGATGATTACAGCGCTGTCCAGGAGCGGCGCCGCGGACTTTAACGCATCTGCAATGCCGAGTGGCTGCTCCTGCAGGACGAACTGAAATCGGGCGCCTCTCAATGAAGACGTAATCCCTTTCAACGGGCCGATGTTGCCGGGATTAGCAATGATAACGAAATCGTCCAGACCAGCCTGCCGGGCCAGTTCTACCTGGTGCGCCAGCAGCGGGCTGCCCATGAAATCCAGCAGGAATTTGTCTTCGGTGATGGGGAACATCCTTTTGCCTATGCCGCCGCAAAGGAACACTACCTTCATGCTCCGGCCTCCTTAACTGCTTCCTGCGCTATGACCATGCCCCGGCTCAGCAGGCTGCGCGCGAAAGTCTGGCTCGGCGATTCGGCCAGCACGCGTATGGCCGGCTCGGTCCCGCTGGCGCGGACCAGCATCCAGCCTTCCTCGAATTCAAAGCGCAGCCCATCTAAATTGTTCAGGTGGGAGGCTTTCAGTGATGCCGCTTGTTTATTGACCAGTTCCATGGCAGCCGCCTTGTTTTCGTTGGGGCAGGCCAGCTTGTCCTTATAAAAATGCAAAGGCGGGAGCGTGCTGAGGAACGACCTGATATCCGCAGCCTGCTTTATCGAACCCAGCAAGGTCAATGCGGCAAACATGCTGTCGGGGTAGAAACCGGCCTGCGGCAAAATATAGACACCTACCGATTCGACCCCCAGCGCTGCATCGTTATCGCGGGCCAGATGAGCGGCGTAGACATCGCCCACCCTGCCACGGATGACGCGGCCGCCCAGGTCCCTGACCGCGAGGTCAAGCAGCATGCCTGTCTCAACGGTTGTGGCTACGGTCGGCTTGCCCGACGCCTGCATGGCTATCCTTGAGATAAAAGCGATCATCTCGTTGAAGCCGATGAAGCCCTGCCGGTCGCAGAAAACCACGCGGTCCGCATCACCGTCGAAGCAGATGGCCAGGTCGGCGTTCTTCTGCCGCATGAATTTAATAGTCTCCTGGAGCGTGTCCTCTTTGGGCTCCGCGCTGCGGCCCGGGAAGCGCCCGTCCGGCACGTCGTTGACCGGTATGACCGTGAACCCGAGCTGCCGGAAAAGTTCACTGGCAAAGCCGGCGGCGGCGCCGTTGCCAGGGTCGATCATTAATTTAAGGCCGTAATTGAAATTCCAGCCTGCAGTCAGCTTCCTGATAAACGAGAAATACTTATCTTTCATGAGTGGGACCTGCTCGATTGCCCCTGTCTTCCCGGCGCGGAACCGGCCGCTGTAATAAACCTGCTCGACCTGCTCTTCCTGCGCCCTGCTGTAACCGATGGCGTCGCCGTTGAACAGTTTGATACCATTGAATTCCGGCGGGTTGTGCGAGGCGGTGATCATCACGCCGGCGTCGAAGCCGACCTCGCGGGTCAGAAGGGCAAGTGCCGGGGTGGGCAGGATACCGGGCTGTGCCACGTTGATACCAGTTTCGGTCAACCCCTCAGTTACAGCGGATTTAATCAATTCACGGCTGAGGCGTGAGTCGGTACCCAGGCAGACCGCCGCGCCGGCGGGCAGCAGGGCGCCGAGGGCCCTGCCTACGTTTTTACATAACTCAGGAGTAAGGTCCTGGTTAACCACACCCCTCACCCCGCTGGTCCCGAATAAAGGTTTGTTAATCATACACGTTTCGAAATCAACAAGATTATAGCAGATGGTATCGATGGCTGTGTACCCGCTCATTTACAGCGGGCAGCATCCCGTTATGTCCACCGATTGACTCGTCGGTAAAAGAATTGACTGACGGTCAACCGTTATCATAGCTGTGTCACACGTGTTTGGAGTTTGAAAATATTTGCGTCTATTTACATAAGATGTATTGACACCCTTATAATTATCTGGTAGAGTTTTGTTTTGGTGTCCGGGGGGAGGAAATAAATAAGTAGAGAAAGGTAAAACGTGCTGACAACAATTGAAACGATGCTGGTCTACACCCTGTTACTCGGCTCTCTCTATCTGCTGGTTTCCATCGGTTTCTCTCTCATCTGCGGCGTTCTCAGGATCTTTCACCTCGGCTATGCCTACATCTTCGTAGCCACCATTTACCTGACCTGGATGTTCTTCCACACCCTCGGCCTGCCGTTATGGCTATCCATCATATTGATGATAGTTGTCCAGGCAGGCATTGCCGTCGCCATATATAAGGGGATAGTAGCCAGGTACGTCAAAATGGAGGAGAAGATCATCACCGGGCTGCTGCTTATCGCCATGATCGCACAGGAGGCGGCCAACAAGTGGTACCCGGTCCAGGCCGCGGTCAACCTGCCGACCACCATTATACCAGGCAGCCTGGTCATCGGCGGCACTGAGATTTCCTACCAGTTAATTTTAGCGGCGGCTTTTGGCATAGTGGTCACGGTATTCTTCGTAATCTTCTTCCTCAAGACCAAGACCGGCCTGGCAGTCAGGGCCATCTCATATGATATCAACTCCTCGAAAATAATGGGCATCCAGGTCGAGCAGATTTACATGTTCATCATGATAGTGGTGCTGCTCCCCGTTATCATCGCCATGCTGATGATCGCCCCGGTCTGGGCGGTTGACCCGTGGAT
>JBFYUA010000272.1:0-3994 GCA_041300305.1 Dehalococcoidia bacterium
CGGCCTTGCGTCGTGTGCTTTAAGATACAGTTCCGCAGCTTCAGTCAACTTGCGCTGGCTGGCCAGTACCAGCGCCTTTTCGCACAATATCAGCGGGTGATCGGGTTCAAGTTCCAGGGCCTTATCCAGGTAATCGAGGGCCTTGCCGTAGTTCTTTTGTTCGACTGCAAAAGTGCCCAAAAGATAATAGCCCTTGGAATACGATGGGGTTACAGCCACAATGTCCTTACTTGCCTCGTTTGCAAAGCAGTAGTTGAGGAACTCAGTCTGGTCCCAGAAGGCTATCACCAACTGCGTATCGGTTTCCTTTATCGGCTTCCATTGGGGGGGCATCCGGCTGACAAAATCAACCAGCAATTCCTCCGCCTCTGCAAATTTACCCTGCTTTGCCAAAGCTATAGCCATCTCTTCAGTGAAAATTGGATTATCCTGGTTGCGTTCCATATATACCTCCATTACTCCGGGAGCCAGGTCACAGGCACGGTACTCCGGGCCATAATCGAACCAGAAGGTTAGCTCGCGCTCTCGGAGTAGTCAAAACGCAGATCGGCGGTCACTGCTCTCTCGAGTTGCTCAATTTCTACGTCCCTATCCCGTCCATGGAGGCACAAGCCGAAATAGCCTGTATTACGTGGATTGTACCGTCCAGCATCAGCCTGGGTTTCTCCGGCAGGTCCAATCTTTGCATGAGGCCGCGAGAGATTGCGTAGCTATTAGACCTGGCGGCTTCCCGCAGGCGCTTTTCCCACGACCGGCGTGTTGTGCGTTCCATTCACTTACCTGCAGTGTACTTGCGTACCAGCTCTTGAAACTGCGGGTCGTTCCTAAGCGTTTCCCAGTCGGTATCCTTATCCATGTGATCCAGTTCATGAAAGCCTTTCTGGAATGCCTTTTCCAGGAACTGCAGCGCAAACTTTTTCTCACCCCGTAACGCGTACAGGCAACCGATTGAGTAGTGGGCCCAATACAGGCCGTCGTCCAATTCAACGGCGCGCTCGAACGATTTCATGGCCACCGCTTCCTCTCCCTTCATCCTGGATAGTACAACACCCATATCATAGTGGGCCAGAGCATACGTATCGTCCGCCGCAAGCGCAGCCATGAGCGTATCCCGTGCCTCGGGAAGACGGCCGAGCTCCATGTACGCATTGCCCACCAGGTCGAGGTATTCCGGGTCATCCGGCATGATTTCGTGTGCGCGCTGAAACATGACGAGTGACTCTTCGTAACGCTTCTGCCTGAACAATGTCAATCCCAGGTTGAAGAAGGTAGGGGCTATCTGTTTCAGGTTCCGCCGGAAGCATTCCTCCGCCTCCGTGTACTTACTCAGGTTCAGGTAAGCCAGGCCGAGGTTGCCGGTTGCCCCTATGCCGAGATTAATCCGCTGTGTTTCCATCTCAGGGTCACCGCGCAGGGCAGCGGCACTTGCTATCGCACTCCATTCATATTTGCCCTGTTCAAAGAATGCAAGCCCGAGGTCGTAATACCCCATGGCCAGGTCCGGATTGAGCTGCACCGCTTTGGTAAGATAGCCGATGGCCATCTCCGGTTGTTTCAAAGCCAGGTAGGCGTCACCTACATGGTAGGCATACTGCGCGTTGGTAGGTTCAAGCTTTAGCGCATGCTGAAAAGCAACCAGGGCGTCTTCATGCTTGCCCGTTCTTTCAAGCGCGTGCCCGAGGTTTGTCCAAAGTGCCGCATCATCCGGTCCATGCCCCAGCGCAGCCTCAAACTCCCGGGCAGCTTCGTCAATCTTTTGAAGGGACAGGTAGATGTCACCCAGCATGCGGCGCGCCTGGACGTTTTCAGGGTGGGCAGCGGATACATCCTTCAGCACCTTTTCCGCTTCCGCCAGCTGCCCCAGCCTGATCTGGGCGTCAGCAACCGCGAGTTGCGTCACCGGGTTATCCCCATCGCACTTTGCCGCCCTCTGGGCCCACTCGAGTTGCCCACCAGGGTCGCCCCTATAGGCGTAGAGTTTCGACATCAAGAGAAGGATTTGCGCGTCATCTCCACCCCTGTCCAATGCTCGCCGGAAACACTGCTCAGCCTCCTCCAGCTCATCTGTTTGCAGCAGCGCTATGCCCATAGCTCCATGGGGCCACGGGTCTTTGGGATCAGTGTTGACCATCTGCTGCGTGACCGCCCGCACCTTTTGCCATTCCCCCGCATCCATTAAATCCGAAACCACTTCCGCCAGGATCTCCTTGTCCATACCTGTCGCTATCGTCATTTTTCACCTCGCTTTGTTTCTGTCATTGACACCTCCTTAATTAATTTCGCGATGGTCAGGAGCCGTCCTGTTCTCCTTTCCATCTAATTTCATATTACACCGAAGCTGTGACAGCTATGTGTCAAAGCTAAATGACATATAGCTGTCCGGTCCAAGTGATAAAGTACACTTTCAATCTTTAATTAAGGAGGCAAAACAATGGATGACGAAACCAGGCAACTTATCATGGACCTGGTAAACAAATTGGAGGACAAGCAGGACAAAGCTGCGGGAGGGACACCACCCAATACAAAGGGCAATTCGCCAAAGCCGCAAGGCGCCGGAAATATGAGGGGATTGAACCTTCCAAACCTTCAGGCCAGTCTTATGCCGGACCCGCATTTCTTCAGGAAGCTGATGGGGATAGATATCTGACCCAATCCATAATCAGGATATGGCCTGAGAATTTGAGTGCCGCCCAACGATATTGAGTAATCAGCCATGATTGATTACAATTGAGGTATACAAGGGTCTTATTTTGACATATATCAGGAAAGATTGGGGTTAAAGCAATGCATCACTCTATAAAGGCTTTCATTTACAAAGGGGATGATCATTACGTGGCCGAGTGTCACGAGATAGCGGTAGTCACCCAGGGGAAAACATTGGACGAGACTATTGCCAATTTAAAAGAGGCAGTGGCTCTTCACCTTGAAGGGGAAGACCCCGCTGATTTCGGCCTGGTGCCCAATCCATCGCTCCTGGTAACCTTGGAGTTGGAGCCTTCGGGTGTCGCCTAAGCCCAGACGTTTATCAGGCAAAGAAGTAATCGATATATTCGACTCATTGGGATTTAGAATTCATTCCCGAAAGGGTAGCCACGTAAAGCTTCGCAGGGTGACTGACGGCAGAAAGCAAACCCTGACTATACCTGTGCATGATGAAATAGATAGCGGAACTCTTCGTGCAATCGTCAGGCAAGCATCACACTATATACCCGAAAGCGAACTCCATAACCATTTTTATAGCGATTAGCGTTAAATCAGAGCCATAAAATTGTTCAGGAGTTGTTGATAAATGATAGGAGCAATCGCCGGTGAAATTGGACATTGGGCGTTATAGCCGCAGGCCGGGCGGCAACCTTCCAACTATGACACACAGCTGTCACTCACGGCCCGTATAATAGCTTCATTCTCTTTTCCTTTTACCCTTCCTGTTGTCTCTCCAAATACCCGCTGAGCCCGTTTCTGTCCCGTGCACCGTTAGTGAATAAATGGATATGAAGCTTATGAAGGAGTCAAATAACAAAATGAAAAAGAAGTTCGCCGCGGCCCTGGCACTACGAAGGCGTGGGTGGCAGGGCCCAGGCCCTCGAAAAGCTCGGGCGCTATGCCGAGGCCCTCACGTGCTGCGAGGAAGTCCTGAAACGGTTCCCTAAGAGTAAGTCTTCGTTGAAGGTGATGGCCCTGCTGCTGCGAAGGCCTGTACAGGGTAACAACGAGGCCGCCTGTGCTATAATTGCTCTTAACGAGGGGTAACCAATTATGAAGGTTTATAACTACACGGTAATATTTGAGCCGGTTGAAGAGGGTGGTTTCGATGTTGTGGTGCCGGCCATACCGGAGATATGCACATTCGGGTCCACAATCGAGGAAGCCAGGGAAATGGCCGAAGACGCCATACGTTGCTTTCTTGAGAGTGCGTTAGCGGATAACGAACCGGTCCCCGCAGGATAATCAAGCAGACCGGGTTAAGCGACGGGGAATTCACAAGATTATTGTG
>JBFYUA010000273.1:0-6117 GCA_041300305.1 Dehalococcoidia bacterium
CTGAAGAAGCCGAGGCCGTGCGCTTGATGTACGTAGCCGCTACGCGGGCCAGGGACCATCTCATCCTCAGCCTGTTCAGGAAGGCCGGCAAGTCACCCGGCAAATCCTCGGCCGATTTAATCGAAGCCCTGGCTCAAGAAACCGGGTGCTGCTGGGATGAACTAAATTACTCACTATCAGGTGCATTACAAAATGAGGAAAAGGGGAAGCGTGTTGAGGCGCCGCCGGACACAGAAGCGGACAGGGAGAAGTGGATCGAAAACAGGGCTGCAGTAATACACGGCGCCTCCAGGAAAATCGCGGTCTCAGCCACTCAGATCGCCCATGTTGCCAAAGAGGAGGCGGATGACGAGCAAAAATACTACCACACCGGCCGCGGTGGCACCAACCTGGGCCGCGCCGTTCACAGCGTGCTGCAGGGCATCGACCTTGCCAGCGGGGACGGCCTGGATGCCATGAGCAGGGCGGAAGCTAATGCCGAAGGGATAGGCGGCAGGTGGCGGGAGGTGGCTGACCTTGTGCAAAGTGCGCTGAAGTCGGATGTCGTTAAGCGTGCCGTGGCTTCCGGCAGGTACTACCGTGAGGTCTTCGTCAGCGCACCCGTTGAAAGTGGGCTGGTTGAGGGTTTCGTGGACCTCATGTTTGCGGAAGCTGGCGGCCTGGTGATTGCCGACTACAAAACCGATGCACTGGAGGATGAAGCCGACGCCATCAAGAGGCAGGAACAGTACAGCCTGCAGGCCGGCGCCTATGCCTTTATTGTTTCCAGTGTCACGCATAAACCGGTCAAGGAAGTGGTGCTTGTATTCCTCAGGTCCGGCAAACAAATATCGGTGACAGATATTGAGCAGGTAGAGGATACTGCCAGGAAGAAAGCGATGGGTTTATTAAAATAGTGCTCCTATGGCAGATGTCAATAATTTGATAGATGCGGGAAAAGCGCCTCCTCATTTTATAAAAATATATTCATTATGATATGCAACAGCCTCTTTTGAGGGAAGAAATCTCTGTGGTAGCAATATTTGTTTACCCTCGAAAGGGATAAAAAACAGCAGATTACTCGCATTTACCTCTTGTAAGGCCAGTGACAGTTTCAAGCGGTAATCAACAGTAATGGTAATTAATCCCTGGTCAAAGGCGCTATCATGAAGTGCATTGAGACACAGTCCATTACAAGGATTCATTCTGTTGCGCTTGTCCGCAACCCACGGAATAATATGACTAGCAATAAGAAGTCCTGGCACGGTCGTTCCAGTAATACAGCATCTATGATCATAGGATGTAAGAACCATCTGCCTGAAGAATGACTGATTTACTCTAATGCGTACAATAGATTCCCGTTCTCTCCCTTCCCGAGGCAGATCGGCGGTATTTATTAAGCTGGACTGTTCGACCGGCACTTTTTTGAACTTCGCGAGAATCAGTTCACTCTGATACGCCAACTCTTCCCAATTATCGTGGAACTCTTTCCAGATTTCTATATCAGCTTTACTTACATGACTCATTCCAGAAATATGTCTTTCTTGCAAAGCTGGATCGAGGCTAGCAAAATTGACGAGTTTGAAGGCGACGGCGGACGGTGAGCGGTTGATCAAAATCGCTAACTCCTTTACGGCGGTATTGTTTGAACCGATCTTTGCAAAAGGAATCTTACAATAAATATTAAACGCTGCGATTAATTCGTCCCGTGACCAATTCGTTCCAAACAATTTAATCACGCCTTGTCCATAACCACGAGTTATGACACACCCAATCGATATCGTATTATTATCACTGTCCGCTCATATTGTCAACAATCTCCTTCCTGCCCTTTATTAGCATTCACAGAGGGACGCTTAATGAAGTATGCAGGCTGCTGAAAGGGTTAAATGTGCTGGCGCTCTCCGATAAAGCGGGATTGACCGCGGAGTTCCACTTTGTGGGGGATTACCCGGCCCTGGCCAGGCAGTTGGCGGGGAAAACGGGCGTAGAAACCTCGCCCTACCGGGCGCTGGTAGACGTGAAGCACGCGCTATTCGGCCACGGCCTTACCTCGCTGCTGACGCTGCCGGCTGATAAGCCGCGGGTGGAGGGGCTCAGGTGGCTCAACAGGATGAACCTGCTGGAATCAAGGGAGTGGACGGGCTTCCACCTGCTGGGCGCCTGGTCAGCTACGCCCGGTAAGGACAAAAGCCCGCTCCTGGGCCACCGGGGCTTCCTGCCGGCCTTCCCCGTCCAGCCGGAACTGGTCCTCAACCTGGCCCTGGCCAACGGCCTGCGCTCGAAATGGGCCAGCAGCAGGCTGGGGGAGAGAGGGGAATTATAGAGCGCATAATGCGTCCTATTAAGACAAGCCTCAGCTACGAATTGAATTAAATAGCATTGCAACATGCTCTTCCATGCCCCACCGGGCCTTATAAATGCAATCTTCAATAGAATGGCCGATGCCGGTGAAGCCCTCAAGATCAGGTGAATAGAAACCAAACATGTTGGGGTCTTTGGTAGCCTCTACAATAAGTGAATATTTCAGATTAAGCATTTCATTTTCTCTTAATATCGGCGGCTTTTAGTATCGCGTTACAGGTGCCCGTCGGTACTTCATGTGAACATTGCATGACAGGAGTGTTAATAGGTACTATGGCGGGGAAATAATATTGACGGCTGCCAACTCCCTGCCTTTGCTGAGTGCCGCTATATTCTCCTTGATAGCCTTGGGGAACATGTCACTGATGGTTTTTTCGATGGCCTCCCGGCTGATGGTCACCAGGCCGGTCTGGATGAGCGCGCCGATCAGTATCATGTTGGCCAGCATGGAATTGCCCAGCTTCTGCGCCTCACCGGTGGCCTCCACCACGTAGGTCCTGGCGGACATGCCGGTTACCTGCTTGAGCAGTGACTCCATATCCGGGTAGCCGGCACCCGAACCGGTGAAATCCACGGGGTGGATGGGACGCGGATTGAGCACGGTGACCACGTTTTGATTGCCGTAGGATTTGAGCACCCTGAGTGTCTCGACCGGCTCCATGCCCAGCACTATGTCGGCCTGGCCCTCGGGTATCAGCGGACTGTACTGCTTCTCGGCCGATATCTTGAGGTGGCTCATCACGGAACCGCCGCGCTGCGACGCTCCGTAGGTCTCGCCGATGGTGACGAAGTACCCGTCGTGCACCAGGGTGTTGCCGAGCACCAGCGTGACCATGACGTTGCCCTGTCCGCCGACGCCGGCCACAACTACATTGATGGGGTCTTTGGCAAGCTTGTTCATGCTACCGCCTCCTTTGTGATGGCGCCCTCGGGACAGATATCGGCGCAGACGCCGCACTCGTTACAGATGACATCATCGATCCTGGTTTTGCGGGCCACAGGGTCCCAGATCAGCCCCGGACAGCGGAAGACGCGCGTGCACAGGCGGTTGCACCCGCAATCTTCGCCCAGGCACTTGTCGGGATCGATCTTCATCTTGTAGGGCTTCGCTTCTTTCTTCTGCCGGACAAGCTCGCAGGTGCGGCGCATGATGGCCACCCTCGCACCTTCTTTCTGCTCGATGAGGTCGAGCATGGTGCGGGTGGTATTTTTCAAATCGAAGGGGTCGCAAACCTCCACCCGCGCGCCGATGGCGCGGCAGATGTTCTCCATGTTGATCTGCGCGGCGGGTTCGCCCATGGCGGTAAGCTCGGTGCCCGGGTGCGGCTGAAAGCCGGTCATGGCCGTGGCGCCGTTATCAAGTATGACTAATATGAAGTCGGAATGGTTGTGCACGCCGTTGACCAGCCCGGGAATGATGGAATGGTAAAAGGTGGAATCGCCCACCACGGACACTACCGGCTGGTCAAAACCGAAGCGGTGCAGCTGGCCGAAGCCGTTGGCCAGTCCGGCCCCCGCGCCCATGCACTGGTGGGTGCGCGTCTGGAAGAACCCCGCAGGGCCCAGCGCCATGGTATAGCAGCCGATGTCGCCGGTGACGAAGCCGTGGCGGCCGTCCATGGCCAGCGCGTTTTTAATGGCCCAGAAGGAGGCCCGGTGCGGGCAGCCGGGACAAAAGGTCAGCATCCTGTCCATGACGTACTGCTGCGGCACGGCTTCTACCTTCTTCATGTACTCCGCGTCGCGCGGCTCGTACTTGATATCCAGCACGCCGGTGATGGCCTTGATGACGGCGTCGGGCGTCAGTTCGCCGAAGGAATTGAGGTGCCGCGTGTGATTGCCGTAGAACAGGTTGCGCTTGCTCTCGGGCGAGAAGCCGGCGGCTAATTCCATGATGGCGCCCTCGAGGAAGGGGTCGGTCTCCTCGATGAAAAGTACCTTGTCCGCTTTAGCTAAACAGCTCTTTACCAGCTTCTCGGGCAGCGGCCACAGTGTGCCTAATTTCAATATGCCGATGCGGTCCCCGGCCTTGAGCGCATTTACCGCGTCCTGCGAATACAGCCAGCCCGAACCGGCCGTGACGATCAGCAGGTCGGGTTTCTCGGGGCCGGTGTACTTGTTGTACGGGGAGGACTCGAATTTCTCCCGTATCTTGTCGATGCGCATGTGCTGGAACATGTGCCGGAAGGAACTGGGTACGCACATGATGGGGGTGGGCATGGGCGCCGCAGGGTCGAAATATTGCTCAAAGCGCGCCTGGTGCCTGACCACCGGTATCTCTCCCAGCCTGATATTGCCCCGGGCATGGGCCACCCTGGTCACGCTGCGCAGGATGCAGATGGTGCCGAATTCCTCGCTGATATCATATAAATAGGGCATCATGTCCTTGGCTTCCTGGAAATCGCCGGGCTCAACCAGCGGTATGTCCAGCCACTTGGAGACGGGACGGGAATCGGTCTCGTTGGAGCTGGAATGTGCGGAGGGATCGTCGCCCACCATCAGCACCAGGCCCTTCTTGCCGATGCCGCTCAGGATAATTGTCGAAAGGAAGTCGATAACCACGTTGAGGCCGTTCATCTTCATGGCCACCAGGGAGCGCACGCCGGCAAAGGACGCGGCGGCCCCGGCTTCAATGGCCACCTTCTCGTTGACCGACCATTCGACGTAAATATCGCGTTTTTTGGCTACATCGGCCAGGCTGCTGAGTATCTCGGACGACGGAGTGCCGGGGTAGGCCGACGCCCAGCCGATGCCGGCCTCCAGCGCGCCGCGCGCCATGGCTTCGTTGCCGATGAATAACTGGTTGCTGCCCGGGGCATCGATATCAATATGCGGCATTTCAATGTCCTCCCTGCGCGCTTACCCTGTGACCCAGCAGCTTTTCCTTTAAGCCATCGGATATGCCGAGGTACATCAGGTCGTTCCTGTCGCCGGTCTTTTTGACTATCTCCTGCACGGCCCGCGCCTTCTTGTTGAAGGAGGCCTCTTTAAGGTGGGCCAGGCTTTGCGCCGGCAGGTCCTTTATCTCCAGTTTGCCCCGCTTTCCGGCCTCCGCGATAAGCTCCGCGCCGCGCTGTGTACGTACGATGACTGTGTTCCAGCCTTCAACGCCCTCCACGGAACCGACGGATATGTCGCTGAACTCGGCCGTCATGTCCGTGCAGTAAGCGCAGGTGGGCATGCGATACTTCCTGACCTCGTCCAGCGGTAAGGACTTCACGTCCCTGCCGGTGTAAACGTCGAAGCGGTTGGCCGGCGGGGGCGGGATATCGAACTTTTTGACTTTGGGAAGGTCGACGTTGTTCTTGAGGAACTCGTAGAAACGGCCGTATTCCAGCGCCCAGGTGCAGAACAGGCCGATAGTGAGCTTCAGGTTGTCAACGCCCGCCCTCTGCGCAGGCGGGTCGAGGCGCATCCTGGCCAGGGCGATGGCCTGGCAGGGGGTGACAACGATACCCAACTTATCTTTGCTGTCTTTAGGTATACGGTTGAGGGCCTCCAGTACGGGATAGGCCATGTAGCTGGACCCCGCGCCTGCCAGGATATCGCCTGGCGTGCGCGCCAGGGATGCCGCCGGCAGCTTATCATCTCCCGTTCTGGTCGTGATGGCCGCATTAATCAAGCCGCTCTCCAGGGCCAGCAGAAGTAAAGTGGTCACCGCGCCGCCATACTGTGCTTTATACCTCACTTTAGCGTCCTTCGACCTGGCCATGAAAACTTCTTTGACCGTGCCGGTCTCGGCCCCATCGAAAGGGGCGCCGAACAGTTTATTGT
>JBFYUA010000276.1:0-2469 GCA_041300305.1 Dehalococcoidia bacterium
GTACAAGGACCCACTTTTTTATTGGAACTTAAATGCATATTGAGGGAGACCGACCATAATGGCGAAGAGTGAGTTCATGAATGCCCTCGTGCAACTTGCGGCGGAGAAAAACCTGCCCAAGGAGATCATCCTGACCGCGCTGGAATCAGCCCTGGTTTCAGCCTACAGGAAGGAGTCTTTCACTCATGGCGAGGACATCTCGGTCAAGCTACACTCGGTGACCGGCGAGGTCAAACTGACCATGAAAAAAGTGGTCGTGGAAGCGCCGGAGGATACTTACCGCGAGCTTTCCCTCAAAGACGCCAGGAAAAAGGACAAGACGCTCAAGGTTGGAGACAGTGTTTCCTACGATGTGCCTGCCCCCGACGCCGGCCGCATACCCGCCCAGATAGCCAAGCAGGTCATCCTGCAGAAGCTGCACGACGCGGAGCGCGGCGCCATCTACGAAGAATACGTGGGCAAAGAGGGCGAGATAGTTACCGGCACAGTCCAGCGGGTCACACCTGAACAGGTGGTTATCGACATCGGCAAGACCGAGGCCATCATACCGCAGAGCGAAAAGACCCCCACCGAACGCTACCGGCAGGGACAGCGGCTCAAGCTGTATATCGTAGAGGTAGCCCGCACCACCCGCGGGCCGCAGGTAATCGCATCACGGGCGCATAGAAACCTGCTCAGGGACCTGTTGATACTGGAGATACCGGAGATCGCCAGCGGCGCCGTGGAGATTAAAGTAGTGGCCAGGGAGGCCGGCTACCGCAGCAAGGTCGCTGTATTCACGCGCCAGAGCAGTATCGACCCGGTGGGCTGCTGCGTGGGCCTGCGCGGCATCCGTATACAAAATATAGTCAACGAGCTCAACGGCGAGAAGATAGATGTCGTCCAGTGGTCGGATGACCCGCGGACGTTTATAGCCAGCGCCCTCAGCCCTGCCCAGGTCTTGAACGTGACGCTCAATGAGGCCGAAACCACGGCATTGGTCAAGGTACCGGACAAGCACCTCTCTCTAGCCATCGGAAAGGAAGGCCAAAACGTCCGCCTGGCTGCCAAGCTCACCGGTTGGCGCATCGATATCAAGAGCGCTTCCGATATCGAGGCCGCCAAGGCCCTTCAAAAGGAAGAGGCTGCTGAAAAGGCACCTGCTGCTGAGGAAAAACCCTGGGATGATGTCACCGAGGTCATCGAGGAAATAGCAGAGCCGGGCGCCACCGGGGAAGCTGAGCCGGCGCCTGCTGTTGAAGAAACTTCAACGGACGCGGGCATAGAGATACTTATGCCGGCGGAAGCCGCAGCGCCCGCCGGTCCGTCACGTATCCGCTTCGCCGAGGAAATCATGGGCCGGGACGGTAAATCGCGGAAAAAAGAGGTGGCCAAGAAAGAGGAGGCCAAGGACGCCGGCGCCAAGGCCAAGAGCGTCAAGCCCAAGAAGAAAACTTATTACGAAGATGAAGACTTTGAAAGTTAATCAGGCAGTGAAGGCGCAGGGCCGGAAACATGTGCCCGAGCGCACATGTATAGCCTGCCGCAGCGCCAAAGGCAAACGGGAGTTGATACGCCTCGTTTCTTCCCCCGCCGGAATTGAGATTGATCCCAGGGGTAAAAAGCCCGGCAGGGGCGTCTACCTCTGCCGCTGCTCCGTCTGTTGGGAACGGGGGTTGAAAAGCAACCGCATCGAATTTGGGCTGCGCGTTAAAATGTCCGCAGAGAACCGGCAATCCCTGGTTGACTACGGCAGGGGCTTGGCGGAGAAGGAAGATTAGATAATGAAAAACAATCAGGAACAATCCGGCAGCCCCGCTGAAGGCGATTCCAAACAGGGGACGCAGCAGATAGGGCTTCCTCCGGTGATAACCGTTAAACAGCTTGCTGACCAGATTGGCGTCAGCGGCATTGAGATAATCAAGCAGCTCATGCGTAACGGCGTGATGGCCAATATCAACCAGTCGTTGGATTACGACGTCGCCGCTTCAGTGGTGGCCGATTTCGGATTCACGGCAAAAAAACTGCGCGTGGCAGCCCATGGTAAACAGAAAGCCTCGGCTAAAGGGGCTAAATTGCACGAGCGCCCGCCCGTAATCACCATCATGGGCCATGTCGACCACGGTAAGACCAGCCTCCTGGATGCTATACGGCAGACCAATGTGGTTGCCGGTGAAGCCGGCGCCATTACCCAGCACATCGGCGCTTACCAGATAGATATGAAAGGCCGTAAAATTACTTTCCTCGATACGCCCGGCCATGAAGCCTTTACCGCCATGCGCGCCCGCGGTGCGCGTGCAACTGACATCGCGGTGCTGGTAGTGGCAGCCGATGATGGCGTCATGCCTCAGACCGTCGAAGCCCTGGACCATGCGCGCGCCGCCGGCGTCAGCATTGTCATAGCGCTTAACAAGATCGATAAGGACAACGCCAATCCTGACCGGATCAAGCAGCAGCTCGCCGACCTCGGTGTAGTCATCGAGGTGTGGG